>JANQKA010000747.1 GCA_028281405.1 Hasllibacter sp.
TGCGCCCCCGGGACATCCCCGCCCCTGTCTTGGATGGCGATAAGGTGGTTTTCACACCCATCGTCAATGGGGTTGGCCGCTTCCCGGCACCATTCCAGGCAATCCCACCCGCTTTCGTATATCGAAAGGGCGCGGCGTCGGGCGACGAAGGCCTCGTCGCGGAGGACCGCGCCGCGTGGATCCGTCCCGGCTCATCCATGCCATCGCCGCGGACCCTCGCGGCCCCTCGAGGGAGCGCGCCACGCGCGCGCGCCAAGCGAAATGCAAGGAGTGCCCCTCCGCGCCGCGGACCCTCGCCGGAGCGCGCCACGCGCGCGAACGACCGATTGCGCCGCTTCCGGGGGAATTCGGGCCGCCCCCGAGGCCGGCAATCCCTCGGCGGCATCCACATCCGGCGGCGGATGGAGTTGCCGCGGGGTTCGGGACAATGGATCATCCCCGCCGATACCCATTCCCGACCGCCGCCGAGCGCGTGGCGGCGCTTCAACGGAGGCCATCGCATGCGGCGGAACCCGGCGAGACTCGGCGTCGACATAGGCGGCACGTTCACCGACGTGGTGCTCGAAGCCGAAGGCCGGACGTTTTCCACCAAAACGCCGACGACCCACGCCGCGCCCGAGGACGCGATCATCGAAGGCATGTTGAAGGTTTGCGCCGAGGCGCGCCGCGGGCCGGCCGACATCGACCGCGTCATCCACGGCACCACGCTCGCGACGAACGCCCTGATCGAAAGGCGCGGCGCCAAAACCGCGCTCATCACGACCGCGGGATTCCGCGACGTGATCGAGACGCGCTCCGAATCGCGGTTCGAGCAATACGATCTGAATTTGCGGACGCCGGAGCCGCTTCTGCCACGGAACCGCCGCCACACCGTCACCGAGCGCATGGACGCCGACGGCCGGGTGTTGATTCCGCTCGACCGGGCGGAGGTCGAGGAAGTGGCCGACCGGCTGGGCCGCGCGGGTTACGAAAGCGTCGCCGTGGGGCTGCTGCATTCCTACGTCAACGACGCCCACGAGCGGATGATCGCGGAGATCCTGGCGGAGCGTCTTCCCGGCGCGGCCGTATCCCTGTCCAGCGGGGTGTCGCCGCAGATGCGGGAATACGAAAGGTTCAACACGACGATCGCCAACGCCTATGTCCAGCCGCTGATGAAAAGCTATCTGGGCCGCCTGAAGGGCCGCCTCGCGGCCGAGGGAGTCGATTGCCCCGTGTTCCTTATGCACTCGGGCGGCGGAATCATGTCGCTCGAGGCCGCGATCGAATATCCGGTGAGGCTCGTGGAATCGGGCCCCGCGGGCGGAGCCATCTTCGCGGCCGACATCGCGCGGCGGCACGGGGTGGACCGGGCGCTGTCCCTCGACATGGGCGGGACGACGGCGAAGATCTGCCTGATCAAATCGGGGAGTCCCAGGACGGCGCGGGTGTTCGAGGTCGCCCGTTCCCACCGTTTCAAGAAAGGCTCGGGCATGCCGATCTCCATCCCGGTGATCGACATGGTGGAGATCGGAGCGGGCGGCGGATCCCTGGCGCGGGTGGATATCCTGCGCCAAATCCGCGTCGGCCCGGAAAGCGCCGGATCGGAACCCGGACCGGCCTGCTTCGGGCGGGGAGGCGAATCTCCGGCGGTGACGGACGCGGACCTCGTCCTCGGCAAATTCGATCCCGACGGCTTCGCGGGCGGGTCCATCCCGATCGACCCGGACCGGGCGGCCGCCGCCCTCGACGCCGCGGTCGGCGCCCCGCTCGGCATGGACGCGGCCGGAGCCGCCTGGGGCGTGTCCGAGGTCGTGGACGAGAACATGGCCAACGCGGCCCGCGTTCACGCGATCGAAAACGGCGAGGATATCTCAACCTACACGATGATCGCCTTCGGCGGGGCGGCCCCGCTCCACGCCGCCCGGTTGTGCGAGAAACTCGGCATCGACCGCTGCATCGTTCCGACCGGGGCCGGCGTGGGTTCGGCCATCGGCTTTCTGCGCGCGCCCTTCAGTTTCGAAGCCGCCAGGTCGGTGTTCGCCCGCATGGACACGTTCGATCCCGCCGCGGTGTCCGGCATGTTCGCCGAAATGGCGGAGGAGGCGGCCGCGTTCGTGCGGTCCTGCGATCCGGACGCCCCCGTCGAAATGGGCTACAAGGTCCACATGCGCTACGCCGGCCAAGGCTGGGATATTCCCGTGACGCTGACCGAGGGGCAGGCCCGCGCGCCCGACGCCGCGACCCTCGTTTCACTGTTCGAGGAGGAATACGTCCGCCTCTTCGGCCGCGCCGTGCATGGGTTGGCGTCCGAAGCCACGGTTTGGTCCGTGAACGCGTTCACCGCGGCGCGGAGCGCCGCCGCTCCGCCTCCGCCGGTGGGCGCGGCGGCCGCGCGCGGCTCGAAGCGCGGTCTATTCGACCCGGCGGAGGGGCGCTTCGTCGAAGCCTCCGTCATGGACAGGTCGTCGATCGCGGGGACGGTGACCGGGCCCGCGATCGTGTCCGAGCGCGAAACCACCACCGTGGTGCCGTCCTCGCGCGTCGTTTCGCTCCTGCACGACGGCAGCCTCGAAATCCGACCGATGCCGACTCCCGATGAGTGAGTTCCGCGCCCTCCCCCATCCCCGCGCGGGCGCCGCCGCGTCGCGCTTTGGGGAACGCTCCCATCCAGTTCCCGCGAAGCGCCACATGGTCTACCCCTTCGGCGACGGCCACGTGGGGTCGGCCCCGGGGGAGAGAGACCGCTTCGCCTCGTCGCACGCCGCGGACAGAGTCGGCCGCCATTCCGCATCACGGAGTCGGACCTCCCCCGCGCGCGCCGGGACACGGCGACGCCAGCAGCGCCGCGATGTACTGCTGGACCCCTCCCCCGCGCGCCCCGGGACACGGCACCGACGAACCGGTTCGGGGGCGTCACGGGACATCCGACCGACCGACCGCCCGGACGCGGCATCTTGCGGGCTCCTTTGGTGGACTTGGACGGGACGGCCCCGAGCGCGCCGGAAACGGAAGCAAATGGCGGCGGATATTGGACCGCCAAGTATTCGCCAGGCGGCCCCCCGACATTCGCCCGAAGGAGAATCCCGATGACCGATCCCCACGCGGTGGCCCATCAAGTCATGTGGAACCGCCTGATCTCAATCGTGGAAGAGCAGGCCCGGGCCCTTGTCCGAACCGCGTTCTCCACATCCGTCCGCGAGGCGGGCGACCTGTCCGCCGGCGTCTACGACGCCCAAGGACGGATGCTCGCGCAGGCCGTCACCGGCACTCCGGGGCACGTCAACGCCATGGCCGACTCGGTCGCCCACTTCATCCGCCGAATAGGCCGAGGCGCGATGTCCGAGGGCGACGTCTACATCACGAACAACCCCTGGGAGGGAACCGGACACCTCCACGACATCACCGTCACGACACCGGTGTTCCGGAGCGGCGCGCTGATCGGGTTTTTCGCGTGCACCGCGCATGTCACCGATATCGGGGGGCGCGGCTTCGGGGCCGACGCGGACTCGGTCTACGAGGAAGGCCTCCACCTGCCGATCATGAAGTTCGTCGAACGCGGCGTGGTCGACGGAACGCTTCTCAAGATCATCCGCGGAAACGTGCGCGAACCCGATCAACTGGTGGGCGACATCCACGCGCTGGCCGCCTGCAACGACGTGGGACTGCGGCGCCTCGCCGACATGCTGGACGAATTCGCGCTCTCCGACCTCGAAGGAGTCTCCGGCTACATCCTCGGCAATTCGCGCGCCGCGACGCTCGAGCGGATCGCGTCGTTGCCGAGGGGACGGGCCGACGGTCGCATGCGCATCGACGGCCACGGCAGTCCCGTGGACCTCGTCGTCAGCGTGACCATCGACGATGGCCGCGTCCTCTGCGACTGGACGGGGACGAGCGGGACGGACCCTAAGGGCATCAACGTGCCGCTCGTCTACACCAAGGCATACGCCTGCTACGCGCTCAAGTGCGCCATCGCGCCGGAAGTGCCGAACAACGCCGCGAGCCTGGAACCTTTCGAAGTAACCGCTCCCGAAGGCTCCATCCTCAACGCGGTCCACCCCGCGCCCGTCGCGCTCCGCCACGTCATCGGCCACATGATTCCCGACGCTGTGTTCGGCGCGCTCGATCAACTCCTGCCCGACACCGTGCCCGCGGAAGGCGCGGGATCCCTCTGCAATTTCCAACTGTCTCTCCGCCCGGGCGCGGACGCCCCGGCGTCCGGGAACACGCGGCGCGCCGAAATGCTGACGTTCAATTCCGGCGGTTCGGGCGCGAGGCCCGGTCTCGACGGCATGAACGCCACCGCGTTCCCTTCGGGCGTGACGACCATGCCGGTGGAGGCGGTCGAACAGGCCGGGCCCGCGATCATCTGGCGCAAGGAGCTGCGGCCAGATTCGGGCGGCGCGGGCCGCGCGCGCGGCGGGCTTGGGCAATTCATGAGCGTCGGCGCCCGCGAGGGATACGAATTCGACTTTTCCGCCATGCTCGACCGCGTCCATCACCCGGCCCGCGGCCGAAGGGGCGGCTCCGACGGCGCACCGACGACCATCGCCCTCGACGACGGAACCGGAATGCGCGGCAAGGGCAAACAGTCCGTCCCCGTCGGGCGCCGCGTCGATATGGCTTTCCCCGGCGGCGGCGGTTACGGGATTCCGCGAGACCGGCCGCGGGAGGACGTGGCGCGCGACCTCGCCCTGGGATACATCACGGCGGAGGCGGCGCGCGGCGTTTATGGATTGGCCCCCGAGGAGATCTCCGATATCCTCGCCCGGGCGGAAATGGGGGAGATATTCCGATGACGCCGGGATTTCGCGATGAACCGGAATTCGCCGGCTACGACGTGGTGATCGTCGGCGGCGCGATCATGGGGTCGTCGCTCGCGTGGTGGTTGACCGAATGCGACGATTTCGACGGGCGCGTCCTGGTCGTCGAACGGGATCCCAGCTACGCGAAGTCGGCCACCGCCCTGACGAATTCCTGCATACGCCTGCAGTATTCGACCGGTCTCAACGTTCGAATTTCGCGCTTCACCGCCGAATTCATCGGAGACCTCCGGGAAAGAATGGGGGGTGATTCCCGCGTCCCCAACCTGAAGGTTCAGAATTACGGCTACATGTACCTCGCGGACACGCCGGAATTCGCGGACGCGTTGCGGGCGAACCGGGAGGTTCAGTTGGCGGAGGGCGCCGAGACGCGGCTGCTGGAACCCGATGAAATCGCGGCCGAGTACCCGTTCTATCGGCTCGATGGCATCCTGCTTGGATCGATCAACACCAAGGACGAAGGCTTTTGGGACGGCGGGGCCGTGTTCGACTGGTTCCGGCGCAAGGCGATGGAGAATGGAGCCGAATACGTTTCGGCGGAGGCGACGGGTCTCGGTGTCGAGGGCGGACGCGTCCGGAGCGTTTCGCTGTCCGGCGGGCGTTCGGTCGACTGCGGCGTGGTCGTCAACGCTTCCGGAACCCGCGCGGCCGGGGTCGCTTCCATGGCGGGGCTGCGCCTGCCGGTGGAGCCACGCAAGCGCTACACTTGGGTGTTCTCCGCGGAGTCCCCCCTGCCCCGGGAGTTGCCCCTGACCATCGATCCCTCCGGAGTGCATGTTCGCCAGGACGGGCCGACGACCTATCTCGCCGGTTCGAAGGGATATCCGGACACGGTTCCCGATCCCGACGACTTTTCGATGGACCCGTCCCTGTTCGAGGACAGCGTCTGGCCCGCGCTGGCTTCGCGCATCCCGGCGTTCGAACGCATCCGCGTCGTGAACGAGTGGGCGGGCCATTACGACTTCAACACGTTCGACCAAAACGCCGTGCTCGGGCCTCATCCGGAGGTCGGGAATTTCCTGTTCATGAACGGCTTTTCCGGCCATGGATTGCAGCAGTCGCCCGCCATGGGGCGCGGGATGGCGGAGTTGATCGTCCACGGCTCCTTCCGCTCCCTCGACCTCGGCCCGTTCCTCTACGACCGCGTCGCCGGGAACCGCCCGATCCCTGAGAACGCGGTCATATGATCGTGTCCCTTCCCCGCCCCATTCATCCGGACCAAGTTCGGGACGGCGGGTCCAACCCGGGCCGGGAGTCGGACAGCGATGGACACCGCCAACCAGACAAGCGCTTCTGAACAATCGCCTTGGTTCAACGCCTTCTTTCGCCGCTCGGATCGGAAGGTGGCGAGGGAGGTCGTATCCATCTCCCTCACGGACGAGGTTCGCCGAGGGAACCTCTGCGAAACCTCGGTCTCCCAGCCTCGGCAATCGCCCGTAGTGTCTACGGTGTACCACCAAGGACGCGGTTTCCACGTTGGCGAAGAATTTCTTCAAATTGTTGCTTGACTCTGGAACCGAATCCCTCGCAGATGGGGCGCGAACCTTGTAAATATGGAGCCGCCGGATGATTCGGGGATGCATGGAAGACAACGCGCGCCGCCGTTCGGCAAAGGCTGCGGGTCCAATTATTTCCGCCGCGGACATGGCTCGTGACAACGAGAATCAGGGATCCCCGTCGCCGCGAGCAGGCGGCGACGGGGACGTCGACGCCGGAGCGCGACTCCCCTTGATCAGGAGCCCCCGCTCGGGTCGCTTCGCCAAGTTTCGGGTCTGGATTGTCCACCGAGCAGGCGCGGATGTTCGGCCGACTGGAAGTGACGCCTCACAGAATTGTGAGCCGCCGCGGAACAATCTCCGGATCGGGAGAAACCTTGGCCCGGTTTTGGAGACGGTCAACACGTCCAACGACACGAATCCTCGGGCATGGAGGCTGATCTCGTCCCTCGCTCAACTCCTGTGGCAATTCGGTAAGGAGCGAGGCGGCCAAATGCCGGGCGATCCGACGATGACCCTACGACAAAAGTCCAACATGGCGGTGGAAGAACGCCACGAAACCTCGGTCCACCGAATGTTTTGTGTGGGCCACCCGTTTCCGTCCCCCAGCGATGGTGTGACACCGACTGGCCGTGAACCGTCTCCCGGACGGGGCGATACGGACAACGAGACTTTGGGATTCGCATTCATCGGCGTGGACCGTGGAATGCGGCTCGCGACAAAATTTCCAGCGCCGCGATACGAACAGAACTTCACACACAATTGGGGACACCGTCCAACCCATTACGTGGCGTGGGAGTTTCAACCGTTGAGGCCCTGCAGTATCCACGGAAGCGTCAAAAAACCCAACCATGGATTCAGGTCAATCACCCGCAACCTTGATTCTTCTGGGGTCCAGTTCACCGAGGGCAAGAATTCCTCGCTTGCCCCCGGAATCATTTTTGATCAATCAGAGGGAGCCGTATTTATGAATAGGAACGAAATATGACAGAAGCTCACGCACCACAAGAGGATTTCGAATCCAATCTTGACCATGACGAAACCGTTGTCGAGGATGGATCCGAGAATTACGATGCTCCCATTGGGGATTACATCGTCAGCAATTTCGGATGGGGATCCGACGTCGAGGGACTTGTCAATCGACTGAGGCGCGGTGAGATTCACGTCCCAAGCTTCCAAAGGAAATTTGTTTGGAATCGGACAGAGCAGTCACGATTTATCGAGTCTCTCCTTCTCGGATTGCCCGTTCCAAGCATTTTTCTCGCAAAAGACGCCGCTGAAAACACAGAAATCCTGAACATTGTGGATGGCCAACAACGCCTGATCTCCCTCCGAGACTACCTGGACGGGAATTTTTATTTATCAGGAAATGATATTCACGAAAAATTTCGCGGACGATATTTTTCTCGTGAAGTCGCCAAGACAAAAAAATCTAAAGTTCTCTCAGGGCCCGATTCGAGGAATTTAACAAATACGATAATTCACTCGATTGTCATCAGGCCGGAATTCGGACGTGACGCATCCAAATATCAAAACGAGTACAATCGTGCGGTGATTCAAATTTTCAACCGAATTAATACAAGTGGAAAACCCCTACAACCACATGAAATCCGAGCAAGTATTTTCCACGGAAATTTCGAAAAATTACTGCGGGAACTAAATAAGTGCGAATCATGGCGTTTTCTATTCGGAAGCACCCATCCGCGACTTAAAGATATGGAGTGCATACTTCGCTACATCGCAATTCGAGAAAATCATGCAAATTATCATTCTCCAATGAAAAAATTTCTTGATGACTTCATGGGAGAATACCGAACAATCGAAGATTGCAAGGCGGACGAGATCAAGACGGCTTTTACAAAGACCACGGAATTGCTTGTGCAAGCAGATGGGCACCAACACGTGCGAAGCGGAAATCGATTTAGTCTGCCTCGCTTCGACGCCTTGATGTTTGGTGTTGACGTATATCGATCAAGGCACTCCAATCCAAGGCCATCGAATATCAAAAAACTCATTACGAAATTGAATTCGAGCCGGCAATTTAATAACGCGATATCCGCGTCCGTTAATAACGCGGACCGAGTGCAAATGCGCTTGAATATCGCCAAAAAGATTTTCGGAGCCTGACCATGGGCGTTGTAACCACAGATCGAGTCCACCGTCGTCAGAGGATCGAGGAATTAGTGAATTTCTTGAAATCAAGCGACAAAAAATCAAACATTGGCGCGGAAATTGAGTCGCATTTGACGAAGCATGTGTGTATTCTGATTTCCGGACACATTGAACAGTCGCTAAAGGAAATTATTTTGGAGTATGCCGACATTGAATCACCTCCGTGGGTGTTGAGGTATATTGACAAATCGTGGGCCAGATCCAGAAACATGAAGTCTGCTGTCATAATTGGAATTCTAAATTCGTTCAATGATGATTGGGGAACACTGTTTGATAAATGGATAATGGCTAACGACAGAAAAAAGGAATTAAACGAAGCCATTGAGTGGAGAAACACCATTTCTCATGGAAAAGAATCCGATGTGAGCAACATTACTATTAAATCAGCTATGACAAAATTTCAGTTATCCTGCGATTTCGTGAACTTTATCGAGAAACTCGTACATAATGAACTCACCAAGCGGGAATAATTAATCGTGCGTCATCTTCATCGAAAAATAAATTGTTAAATGAACATGTAATTAACACCCGGAACCAGTTTATTCATCCAATCGAAGACACGGCGAAGTAGATTCAGTCCGTGGAGGTTTAGGTATCACGGGATCGACCCTTCAACTTCTATTCGGGTAACAGGAAAGCAAAGCGTGCAAGCCCCACCACTCATAACGATTCCGGTCACCAATCCGATCTTTGCATCCATAACTGTAGGATTCTTCGTGAAATTACATGTTCAGGCTTGGCTTCGCTAACTGCGGGTGCCATCATTTGACATGCCCCCTAATTTACTCGCATTCGCATCCGGACAATGTTCTCCCTCATTCCGCGCCGCGGAACCGCCGCCGGTGGCGAGCCCGCGGACGGCGGCCCCGCGGCGCGGAATGAAGAGGTCGTCGTCTCCTCCCTCTCCCGTTCCCGCTCTCCCTTTTCCATTGCCGTATTCTCCAACATGGCCGCATAAACTGCCGGCAATAGCTCGCCCAGGAGGCTGTGCCGCCGCTCCGTGTTGTATGCACCCCCCAAGATTCGAGAATTCACGCGCATTGTCCATATTTCGAAAATCGCGGCGGTTCAGGCACTCGCCGCGGCAACGGCCGTTGAAACTCTCAATGAAAGGATTGTCCGTCGGCGTCCCGGGTCCGCCGTAGCACGGCGTGACGCCATGCACGTACTCCCACCGACTGACCGCTCCCGAATCGAACTCCGGCCCGTTGTTCAACCGCGGGGCCGTCGGGTAGCCACGTTCCAGCGCGACGCGATGTCGCATCCCGGACAACCGGGGCTGCCCGCGCCCGCGCGGCGCGGCCGGACTTCCCCATCGAGCCGGGAGTTTCACACCCATCATCACCCGTCCGAGAAGCCGACACCGCGGAATTCGTCCTAATCGAGTCCCCCGCCGCCCCGCGACGGATTGGGGATGGGTCCAACAACCCCTGTTCGATTCGCCACGACAGGCTTCGAGGCGGCGCGAACTCAAGATCCGGATTTCAGTTCTAGCCGTCGGCGGTGAAGAATCGGCTCCGTGTACCCCGAAGGCTGCTCGCGGCCCTTGAACACCAAATCACAGGCCGCCTGAAACGCCAGTCCGTCGAAACCCGGAGCCATCGCCCGGTATAGCGGATCGTCCGCGTTCTGACGGTCGACCACTTCCGCCATCTTGCGCATCGCCGCCATCACGCGGTCCTCGGAGACGACTCCGTGATGCAGCCAATTGGCGAGCGCCTGGCTGGAAATCCGGCAGGTCGCCCGGTCCTCCATCAGGCCGACATCGTGGATATCGGGCACCTTGGAGCATCCGACTCCCTGATCGACCCAGCGCACGACATAGCCGAGTATGCCCTGCGCGTTGTTCTCGATCTCTTCGGCGATTGCCTTCTCCGACCAATTCTCTCCCTTCGCCAACGGAATCGTCAGAAGGGCGTCGAGGCCGGCTCGCGGCCCACCGGCCGCCAAAGCCTCCTGGCGCGCGGGCACGTCCACCGCGTGGTAGTGGGTCGCGTGCAGCGTCGCGGCGGTCGGCGAGGGAACCCAGGCGCAGGTGGCGCCCGCTTCCGGATGGGCGATCTTCTGATCCAGCATGTCGCGCATCCGGTCGGGCATCGCCCACATGCCCTTGCCGATCTGGGCCACGCCCTTCAGCCCGCAGGCGAGGCCAATGTCGACGTTGCGGTCCTCGTAGGCTTTGATCCAGGCCGATTCCTTCATGCTTCCCTTCCGCACCATCGGACCCGCCTCCATCGAGGTGTGGATCTCGTCCCCGGTGCGGTCGAGAAAGCCGGTGTTGATGAACGCGACGCGGTCTTTCGCGGCACGGATGCATTCCTTGAGGTTCACCGAGGTGCGGCGTTCCTCGTCCATGATGCCGATCTTCACCGTGTTCGGCGTGAGGCCCACCCTGTCCTCGACGAAGCCGAAGATCCCGCAGGCGAAGGCGACCTCGTCGGGGCCGTGCATTTTCGGCTTCACCACGTAAATCGATCCGGCGCGGGAATTCCCGCCGCGCGCGATGTCGTGCAGGGCGATGGTCACGGTGCAGAGCGCGTCCAGGAGGCCTTCGCCGATCTCGGCGCCGCCTCCGTCCAGCACGGCGGGGGTGGTCATGAGGTGACCCACGTTCCGCACCAGCATCAGCGACCGGCCGGGAAGGATCAGGTCGCCGCCGCCCGGCGCCGTGAAGCGCAAGTCGCCGTTGAGCGCGCGCGTGAACGCGCGTCCGCGCTTGGACACCTCCACGGAAAGGTCGCCGCGCATGAGGCCGAGCCAATTCCGGTAGGCCAGCGTCTTGTCCGCGCCATCGACGGCGGCGATGGAATCCTCGCAGTCCATAATGGTGGAGATCGCCGATTCCAGCACGACGTCGGACACGCCCGCGGGATCTTCCGCTCCGATCCGGTGCGACCGGTCGATATGGACGATGATGTGTAGGCCGTTGTTCTTCAGGACGATTTTCTCCGGCGCCGCCGGGTCGCCGGAGTAACCGGCGAAGGCTTCGGGAGACGCGAGCGCCGGTTTCAAGGCGCCGTTCTCGACCCAGTAGCCCGTCACCCCGCCATGGCTTCCCCCGGCGAGGGGCGCCGCTTCATCGAGGAACCGCTTCGCCCAATCGATCACCTTCGCGCCGCGGGCGGGATCGTAATCCCCGGGAGGAGGGGCGTCCCCCATCGCGTCGGTCCCGTACAGCGCGTCGTAGAGCGACCCCCAGCGCGCGTTGGCAGCGTTGAGCGCGTACCGCGCGTTCATGATCGGAACCACGAGCTGCGGTCCGGGGGTGACCGCGATCTCGGCGTCGACGTTGGCGGTTCCGACCTCGAAGTCCGGCCCCTCGTCCACGAGATAGCCGATGTCCTTCAGAAAGGCGCGGTAGTCCTCCGCGTCGATATCCCTTCCCCGGCGTTCGCGGTGCCAGGCGTCGATGCGCGCCTGCATTTCCTCCCGCTCCGCCAGAAGTTCCCGGTTCCGCGGACCCATCTCGGACACGAGGTCCGACAAGGCCCGCCAGAAAACGTCCGCGGTCAGATCCAGCCCCAACAGGGCCTCGGCTTCGATGAATTTCGCCAAGGTCCGATCGACCGCCAACCCCGACCTGTCCACGCGTTCGACCATGCCGACCTCCTTTTTCGCACGGGGTGGGGTAGCCCGCGCGCCGACGATCATCAAACGGAAATCGGATCGCCCGCGCGCCGTCTTTCGCCGGCGGGCGTCGGCCCCGTCCGGCGCCGCGTGCGGGAATCCGCCCGCGAAGACCTTCGACACCCGCCTCGACCGTATCCGGCCGTATCCGGCCGTCCCATCACCTCTCCGCGAATTCGCGCGCGATCCGGGCCTTGGACCGCCAGTCGCCCTTACCGGGCGCGATTTCCGACAAGAGTCCGTAGATCCCGATCATTCCGCCCGCCATCACCGGATTCGGGGCCTCCGTGAACATCGCGTCCAACATCAGCATGTCCTCGACCGCCCTTTCGGCCCGGCCGAACATGTCGGGAAGCCGCGCCGAGATGTTCGCCCGGATCAGGCGCGGGACGAAATTGCCCGGATCCATGGAGACGGCGGCGTCGAGATGGCGCAAACCGCGGTTGACGTAGCGGATCCTGTCGATGTCCCCGCTCGAAGCGCGCGCCAGCAGCACGTAGGACGATCCAAGATAGGCGTTGGCGAACGGATCGACGGGGTTGTTCCGCACCAAGGCTCCGAACGCCTCGACGGCGCGCTCGGCGGCGGCCTTGTCGCCGTCCCGCCCCGCGTCGTGCAACTCCA
>JANQKA010000767.1 GCA_028281405.1 Hasllibacter sp.
CACGCGCCGCCACAACCGGATGGGCGCCCCGACCAGACGCGAGAAGGAGACCTGGATGGACGACGACGGGGGCGACGAATCGCCCGAAATCCCGCCCGAACTCGACCACGACCTGAGCGAGAGGCCAAACGGGAGCGGGAGCGGACGTTCTTCGGGGGATCTCCGCCGAAGGAACCCGTCATTCCAATTCGGAAGGAGACGCGCATGACGCCGGAAGAGCGGGCGCGGCGGTCGGCCGACGCCATGTGGTCCACCGACCGCGCGTCGAAATGGTTCGGAATGGAGCTCGGCGAAGTCGGGCCGGGCGCGGCGAGGATGACGCTGACGGTGGCGGAGGATCAGTGCAACGGCCACGGCATCTGCCACGGCGGCGTGATCTTCAGCCTGGCCGACAGCGCGTTCGCCTTCGCCTGCAATTCACGCAACGCGGTGACCGTGGCCCAGGTGAACCAGATCCAGTTCATCGCCCCCGCGAAGGCGGGCGACCGGTTGGTCGCCGAGGCGCGGGAGGTCAATCTGCGCGGCCGGACCGGCGTCTACGACGTCACCGTCACCGGTCCGGACGGCGTGGTCGCCGAAATGCGCGGGACGTCGCGGAGCGTCGCCGGGCGCATATTCGAGGAGGACGCATGAAGGACATCACGCCGCCGAGGGACAGCCTCGAGCCGATCGAGACCGCGAGCCGCGACGAGATCGCCGCGCTCCAGCTGGAGCGCCTGCGCTGGTCGCTGGAGCACGCCTACGACAACGTCCCGCGCTACCGGGAGAAATTCGACGCGGCGGGCGTCCACCCGCGGGATCTGGCCGAGCCGGCCGATATCGCCAAATTCCCGTTCACCATGAAGGCGGATCTCCGCGACACCTATCCCTTCGGGATGTTCGCGGTTCCGTTGGAGCGCGTCGCGCGGATCCACGCGTCCTCGGGAACCACGGGCAAGCCCACCGTGGTCGGCCACACCAGGGGGGACGTGGACCGGTGGGCCGATCTGGTGGCCCGGTCGATACGCGCCGCGGGGACGCGTCCGGGATCGATGATCCACATCGCCTACGGCTACGGCCTCTTCACCGGGGGGTTGGGCGCGCATTACGGCGCGGAAAAGCTCGGATGCGCGGTGGTTCCCGTCTCCGGTGGGATGACGGCGCGCCAGGCGACGCTGATCCGCGATTTCGGGCCGAGCACGATCATGGTGACGCCGTCCTACGCGATGAACATCCTCGAGGAATTCCGCCGGGGGGGATTCGACCCGCGCGACACCGCGCTGGAGGTCGGCATATTCGGAGCGGAGCCCTGGACCAACGCGATGCGCCGGGAGGTCGAGGAGGCATTCGACATGCACGCGGTCGACATCTACGGGCTTTCCGAGGTGATGGGCCCGGGCGTGGCCAGCGAATGCGTCGAAACGAAGGACGGCCCGCACATCTGGGAGGATCACTTCCTCCCCGAGATCATCGATCCCGCGACCGGCGGGGTTCTGCCGGACGGGGAATTGGGGGAGTTGGTGCTGACCACGCTCACCCGGGAGGCGCTGCCGATCATCCGCTACCGGACGCGCGACCTCACCCGGCTGCTGCCGGGCACGGCGCGGTCCATGCGGAGGATGGAGAAGGTGACGGGGCGGTCGGACGACATGATCATCCTCCGCGGCGTCAACGTGTTTCCGACGCAGATCGAGGAGCAGCTGCT
>JANQKA010000815.1 GCA_028281405.1 Hasllibacter sp.
CTTCGAAAACGTCGTCCGTTGAGGTCATGGCCTCGCGGTGCTGAGGGATGGCGGCGTCGTGCGCGCCGACGACGATTCCGTGGGCGTGGCCGCCGGAACCAAGGGAACCTTCATGGCGGGCGGCATGGCGGTCAGGGAGGCCTACGACCGGGGGTGGCCGTCGATGGACATCTCGGGAAACGAAGAGTTCGTCGCGGGGGCGAGGCAAGAGGAGGACCGCACCGGCTTGGCGCTGTCGATCACGACCCGGTACGGGCTCTTTGGCAGATCCAGGACCGAGCACGTTCTGCCGAAGCCCCCGAAACTGAACGAAGCGGATGTGTTCCGGGCGGGCAGGCGCCCACCCTCGTGAAGGGCGGCCCCGGCGAACCCGATCGTAAACCGATTCGACGGCGGCGCGATGGACGCCCGCGGGGAGTGGCGGTTCGGGGCCGCGGAGGATCCGTGACGTTTGGCGGGCGCCCGCCCGGCCCGGAGGTGATTCGGGAGTCGCGGGAGTTGGACGGGTCGCCGCGGCGATGAACGGGCGGGGATGGACGGATCCGTCGGCCACCCGCGGGCTCGGGGCGCCGATTGGTGGCGCGAGGCGACGGGCGTCGGATACCGCTGGCCACCAACTGGAGCGGGGCGACGCGTTCCATACTTCTTCAATGTCCGGTGGGCTCGCGCGGCGCGCGGCGAAAGGGAGCGGCGCGCGCGTCCTCCCAACCCGCGATCGCCGAAGCGGATACAAGTGTAGGGTCTGGCGCGCGTCGCGCCCTCCCTCACACGCCAGCGATCGCCGGAGCGGTTGCGCGAGGAGGGCCTGTCGCGCGTCGCGCGCGCTTCTTCCCACGCCCGCGATCGCCGGAGCGGATACACGAGGAGGGCTTGGCGCGAGTCGGAGCGCGTCCTCCCACGCCCGCAATCACCGGGGCGGATGCACGAGGTGGGCCTGGAGCGCGTCGCGCGGGCGTTCCCCCACGCCCGTGATCGCCGGAGCGGATGAACGAGGAAGGCTTGGCGCACGTCGCACGCGCGTCCTCCCACGCCGCGATCGCCGGAGCGGATGAACGATGATGGCTTGGCCACGTCGCACGCGCGTCCTCCCATGCTCGCAATCGCCGGAGCGGATGCACGATGAGGGCCTGGCGCGCATCGCGCGCTCGTCCTCCCACGCCCGCAGTCGCCGTAGCGGATACACGAGCAGGGTCTGGCGCGCGTCGCGCGCGCGTTCCCCCACGCCCGCGATCGCCGGAGCGGATACACGAGGAGGGGGTGGCGCGAGTCGGGGCGCGTCCTCCCACGCCCGCGCCGCCGGAGCGGATCAACGATGAGTGCCTGGCGCGCGGAGCGCGCGCGTTCTCCCACGCCCGCAGTCGCCGGAGCGGATACACGAGGAGGGCCTGGCGCGCGCCTCGCGCACGCGTCCTCCCAAGCCTGCGATCGCCGGAGAGGATGCACGAGTATGGACTGGCTCGCATCGCGCGCGCGTCCTCCCACGCTCTCCGCTTCCGGGCGTTCGGGCGGACGCGGCGGGGGAACCTTGACGGCGTGTCAGGGATCGGCGACCCGGCATTGGTGGAATCGGTCCAACCGCCGAGCGGCGTTGTCGCCCCGGGCGGCCCCCGCCGGGTCCGCGGCGCCACTCCGGAAGGCGGCGGTTCGGTCGGCTTCCCCGACTTCGACCTCACGCATGGGTATCCGACATGAAACCGCCACCTCGGGTCCAAGCGGCCATACTGCTCACGGTTCCGCTCGGAAGATCCAACTCCAAGCCGCTTTCGGTCGGAGAATGGGCGAGATTCGCCGCCTGGCTCGATCATCATGAAATCGAGCCGTCGCGGCTCGTCACGGAGGACGCGCGCTCCCTTGTTTCCGGTTGGACGGACCGGGAGGTTTCCCGCGAGCGGATCGTGGAATTGCTCGGTCGCGGCGGCGCGGCCTGGGCCGCTTGGGAAAGCTGGTCCCGGGCGGGAATCTGGGTCGTCTCGCGGTTCGACGCCGACTACCCGGACCGGCTGAAGCGCAGGCTGAAATTCCATTCGCCCCCGGTTCTGTTCGGGATCGGCGACAGGAAACTCCTCGACCAAGGCGGCGTCGCGGTGGTTGGACCACGCGACACCGGCGACGAAGATTTGAAATACTCGTCCGATTTCGGAGCCGCCGTGGCCGGAAGCGGGATGACGGTG
>JANQKA010000832.1 GCA_028281405.1 Hasllibacter sp.
ATGTGTTCGCCTTTCCATCGTTTTTCGCCGGGCGTTTATCCGCGCCGCGCCGCGCCGCAAGGCCGGAAGGTTCAACTTTTCATTGCAAATTGTTACAACGCGTCCATGACCACGGTGATTTTCGATTTGGACGGCACTCTCGCCGACACGAGCGGCGATCTTCTGTCGGCGGCGAACGAACGACTCGCCGGCGCGGGACATGGTGAACCACTGGACCCGGGAACGGACCAAGGCACGGCGGTGCGCGGAGCCCTCGCCATGCTGAGGCTCGGAGCATACCGGGCGGGGTTGAGGAGCACGGAGATCGAGGAGTTCGCGACCGCGAATTACCGCCCCCTCCTCGAAGCCTACGAGTCGCGCATCGATGAGCGCACCCGACTCTACGACGGAGCGGTCGAAGCCTTGGAAATCCTCCGGAACGGCGGAGCCCGGCTGGGCGTCTGCACCAACAAGCCGGAGCGGCTGGCCGACCTGCTGCTGAGTCGGCTGGGAATCCGGGATTTTTTCTCGTCGCTGGTCGGAGGAGACAGCCTTCCGGTTCGCAAGCCCGACCCGTCGCCCCTGTTCGTCGCGGTCGACCGGGCCGGGGGAATTCCCGGGAACGCCGTGCTGGTCGGCGACAACGACACCGATCGCCGCACCGGACGGGCCGCGGGAATTCCGGTGATCCTGGTGACCTTCGGCCCCGCCGGCGACACCGTCTCCGAACTCGCTCCGGAGGGCTTGATCGACCAGTACGACACGCTGGCGGACGAAGTCGCCCGCGTTACGGCTCGGAACGATTCCGATTGAACGCCGTGGCGCGGCCGCGTTCGAACCGGATCGGAACTTCCTCGCCTCGACTTGACCGTCGCTTTTACGGACGGAATGGCGTGTCGGCAACTGTGAAGGTGACCACTTTCTCGACCAGAGGAGACCACATCCGCCGCCCGATCGCCTGTATGGAAAGGCCGGTACCGCGGCGAAGTGAAAGTGACCCGAGAACGGGAACATCTCGAACAAATCCAAATTGGAATCGCCGGAAGTTGTAACACTCCGCCCGAATCCGCTCACGATGATCACGACGGCGATCAGAGACCGAAGTAATCAATGTCTCCCAACATCGGCGTGATCGGTTCCAGCATCAAATCCATCTCATGCGGGCAGCAGTCATCATCGCCGATCTTCGGCGCGGATGCTTCATCTCCCGGCATCTCTTCCCCGTCATTCGGGAAGTCCCGGGAGGATGAGGGAGCCGCGGGAGCGGAGTCGAAGGACGAAAGGCTGCTCAACGTCACGGCTGCTGCGGTGCCGAACACCACCATTTCGACGCCGATCAGCATGTCGGTGCCCTCGTCGCCATTGGAGGTCGTGTCGTTGTCCCGAACGTAGGTGATGGTTTCGCTCCCGGTGTCATCCTGCCAGATCGTATAATCGGTCCGTGCATCTTCCAGGAAATACGCGGTGTCACCTGAGCCGACGCCACCGTAAATCACGTCATCGCCCTCGCCCCCCAGAATGTGATCATCGGCATCGAGGCCGAGGATATAGTCATCGCCGCCACCGCCCATGATCGCGGTGGAGGAATCGGAGCCGTTCGCCGTGTCATCGCCGACCAAGAGCTCCGCGTTCGCCGCGCTTGTTCGGGAGGCATCGGAGAGATCGGCGTTTACCACCGTCAACGTGGAATCGGCGAATTGGAGCATTTCGATCTCGCTCAGGGTATCCGTGCCCTCGTCCACGGCGCCGGGTCCAGTGGTGGAATTGTCCCGAACAATGATGTCGGTCAAAGTGGAACCCAACAGCGTGACGCCGATGACGTACCCCAAGCCGAAGCCACTTATCAAGTCGCCCTCGAACACCGCGGTGTCGGTGGACGCGCCCCCCAACAGCGTGTCGTCGCCGCCACCCCCGGTCAGCGTGTCTCTGTTTCCTTCGCCATTCAGCGTGTCATTGCCGGCGCCCCCACTCAGATTGTCCCCTTCCTCTCCGCCGAAGAGGAAATCGTCTCCTCCGCCTCCATCGAACACGCGGCCCGCGCTGACATCGCCGAAAATTACATCATGGGTGTCGCCGCCCGTTTGGGGACTTGATGAACCATCGATCACCGTGAAATCCCTGTCGATGAAACGGATCGTCTCGATGTTCAGCAACACGTCCCGGCCCTCGTCGGTCGTCGCGGTGTCGATGTCCTCCACGATAAGTTGACGGGCGGAATAATCCCAATAGATGTAATAACCGGCTCCCGTCCCCCATTCCCCATCGTAAACCACGATGTCGGTATCCGCCCCACCGTCTATCGTGTCGATTCCTGCCCCACCATTAATCATGTCGTTGCCCGTATATCCATTAATAGTATCATTTCCAGCGTAGCCGAAAATTGCGTCATCCCCAGCGTCGGCGTTTACG
>JANQKA010000834.1 GCA_028281405.1 Hasllibacter sp.
TCTCCGCGTCAAGGAACAATATCCCATCAGGCACATTCTTTCGCCCCTTCTGATCCATGTTCACCTGCCGCATCGAGTGTTCCCAGCCCAGGACGGCCAAAATTTTCCAGATCAGGTCGTCCTCGGTGCGAGCCTCCCCCGGTGCTCCATCCGTGGGAAACGAGGCGAAAATCTTCAGGATTTCCGACTTCATCCCAGTGATGTCAACCTCGGAATACTCCGGTGCTTCCTTGATCGCGCTTGTCAGGTAGCCGTGCGTGAACAGCGACCCGAATTGGACAGTATCGAACATGGCCTGTCTCCCTTGTGCTGACGCCCGAAACCATTCTGTTTTGGGCTTTTGCGCGAGTTTATACGAGAATCTAGCCCAGTTCAACTCAAATCGCCTCGAAATAGAGGGGCTGTACCACCACGTCTCGGTCAGAACCACTGGAATCGTGATCTCCGATACGCTGATCGAGAACAAAATTCGGAAGCGCGTCGACGTAGCTGGCACCTGACCATGTCCTGCGACTGAGGGCCTATACTTTTCTGGTCAGTTCAGCTTTGCACAATCTCCCCGTTTTGTTCCCACTTCATACACCCACGCAGGCCCCGGCCCGCGTGGGCGGCCTCGCCGGGCGGGTCTCCCCGCCATCTTCTTTCGTATGGCCCCAGCCGGAGTTGGCTTCGATGCGGCGACCGACGCCTTAGGTCTAAGTGCGGGCCCCGCAGTCTCCCACTTCGGAGCCTTTTTCACGGCCTCCGGCCTCATGGCGGCTCCCGCCGTTTAATGATTAGTGGGGCCCTCCATAGCCTTCCGATTCGGGGCGTCGTCCGAGGCCTTCGACTTTGATTAGGCGTTCGCAGTCCCCGGCTTCTCGACTGCCTCTTCATCCTTCAGCAGCACGACGGAGTTGTTGTCGCTGCGGACAGCATGGTTACTTTGTTCTCCGATGACAGTCCGGTGGCCCGCCACACGGGGAGGAAGCTGTATACAATCGGAAACCGACAATTATTCGCCTATTCAGGGGATCAGGTAATGGGCGAACGATTCCGCCTCGCGGCCGATGTTCTCTTTGCCGACATGCCCAAGGACAATCACCCCATGGAAAACGCTTACCTCGTGACACAGAGAATGGGTGAGCATCTACTAAAATCCCTTGAGCAATTTCCAATAAACTTAGGCACAGTTTTGGCTTTTGAACACAACAACCAACATCAATTCGCGATTTTCGACAATCACGGTCAACCTTGGCTCATGGACGAAACTCAATTTTTCCATTCGATGGGCAGCGGGAAGGGAATTTCCGACCCGTTTCTCTTATACCTGAATAGCGAGTTTTGCCCCGACGGGCCACCAACTGTCATAAACGGAATACTCCTCGCGACATGGGCTCTTGACCATGTAATCAGGACCAATCCAGGAGGGGTTCATGGACAAGTCAGATCCGGTGTTTTGGAGCGCGACAAAATTTGAACTTACGCCGCCCGCGAGCTTTTGGACGAAGAAACGGAAGACATTCGGCGAATTATAGACGAAACAAACACGACCCTTCCCGAAACGGTGGGAGAAATTCGAGACGAAATAATTCGGGAATTACTAAATAACGTCCCTTCATCGGAATAGAGCGGCAGCGGCTTGATGGAAGCGGTGGCTCGAGCCGCGTGGAGATCAACGCGAATCGTTCAGGGGCTCCGACCTCAATCGTCAACCGGTGTTGTGTTCACACCCAAATCGCTGTCGCCCCAACACACATCCCGCCGATATTCATTTCGACGCAACCCACGTCGCATTCGATCAAGACCGCAATCGTCGCATTGCTCAAAGCGCGCTTCATTACCGCGTCCAAATCATGGACTCCAACCTCCTCGATGTCCGAGAAGCATCTGGCGATGCCGCCGAAATTGTTCGCATCCAGAGGTGTCCAACATCATCAATCCCCACCCGAAACCGGGTGTGGTACGTCGAAAACGGTATGATGCGGCGTTCAATCAGTCCTTTGATCCAGCGACCCACTCGAATCCCCAGCCATGCGCCAAATCCGCTTCGCGGTGGCTGAGATAGAATTCCACCAGCCGCTCGACCGCCACTTCTCCGCCCTGATTGCGGATTTCCGCTATGGCGCAGAACATGTCCCTCGATCCGTATTCATTCAGGCGCACCTCGACCTCGGGCTGCCCCGGGGCGTGAAGCGTGACATACCCGTCGGTCTCGCGCCAGTTCGCCGCGCCATCATAGATGAAGCAGAAGATCATGATTCTCCGGATCTCCGACCACTTGTCGCCGTTGATCTGCAGCCATTCGCCCTCGGTCGCCTCCCCGGTCCGGTCGTCGCCGAGCAGCTTAACGTAGGGTTCGCGGGAGTAATCGCCGAACTGGTCGCCGAGCGCCTGCACGCCGAACTTCCGCCCGTCGGAAAGCTCCACGAACGCGCCGAGGTCGAGATCGACGTTGCCGCTCCCGCCGAGGCCCAGGAATCCCGACTTCCGGGGCTTCTGGGTCCAGTTGAGATTGATGCCGATCTTGCCGTACTTGCCGTCCTTCTTGGTGAGCGAGACGGTCTTCTTCTCCTTCGTGAGGTTCACTTTGGAGATGTTCACGGTCGTCGCCGGTTCCGGAGCGGATCCGGAAGCCGCCGCCGGCGTCGCGACGGGCGCGGGTGACGACCCCGCGGTTGGTGGTGGTGGAGGCGCCGCCCCCGCCGCCGGCCGCCGGGCCGCGTCGTCGGAAATATCGACTCCGAAATGCTCCGCGAGTGCCTTGAGCCCGCCGTTGAAGCCCTGCGCGACGTGGCGGATCTTCCACTGCCCGTTCCGGAGGTAGATCTCGGCGAGGATGAGGGCGGCCTCCGAGCGTCCCTTGGTTTCGATCGGCAGGGTCGGGCCGTTTTCGACGTTCACCGTGAAGGGAGCGAGGCTCCCGAAATTGGCGCTGCCGTCGACCGTTGCTGTGACCACGAGTTTCTCGACGCCGTTCGGAAGCCGGGACAGATTGTAGGCGAAGCGCGGATTCGCGGCGCCCCCGGACAACGCGACCGCGCCGCCGGCAACGGAGGGCTGGCCGTAGAGGCACATGTCATCGTCGCCGCGGACCTTCCCCGTGTCGTAGAGCAGTAGTGTCGTGACGTCGATCGTTGCGCCCGAGGGAAGCGCGATGCCGAGCGAAATCAAATTTCCTGCCAGCGCGGCGTTCGCGCCCATCGCGAGCTGTGTCATCGGTCATCCTCCGCTTTCGTTCTCCATGCGCGTCCGCGGACGGCCGCGGAGTCCATCGTCCCTGCGGGATTCGCACACAACGCGAGCCGTGTCATCGGCCATCCTCCGCTTTCGTCCTCCATGCGCGTCCTCAACGCACGTCCGCGGAAGCCTTCGGCGGCCATGGTCACCGCGGGCTTCGACGGATCGCGGAGGGCGCCACGGAAGGCGCCCCCGGCCGGCTCCGTCAGCCGATGTTGACGCCGTGATTCGAGGCGAGCGGGCCCAGGCCGCCGCTGAAGCCCTGGCCGACGGCCTTGAACTTCCACTCGCCGCCGTGGCGGTAGACCTCGCCGAACACCATCGCGGTCTCGACCGAGTAGTCCTCGGAGAGATCGTAGCGGGCGATCTCCTTGTCGCCGCCGGCGTTCACCACGCGCATGAAGGCGTTGGAGACCTGGCCGAAATTCTGACCGCGGGAACTCGCTTCGTGGATCGTCACCGCGAACACGAGCTTCTGCACGTCGGCGGGCAATTTACCGAGGTCGACCACGATCTGCTCGTCGTCGCCCTCGCCTTCGCCCGTGCGGTTGTCGCCCTGGTGCGCGACCGCGCCGTTGGCGCCGGTCATGTTGTTGTAGAAGACGAAATCCGCGTCCGAGCGCACCTTGTCGTTGTCGCCGCAGATGAAGACGCTGGCGTCGAGGTCGAACTCGGCTCCGTCGGTCACGCGCGGATCCCAGCCGAGGCCGACGCACACTTTGCTGAGGCCGGGGGCCTCCTTGGACAGGCTGACATTGCCGCCTTTCGAGAGGGAAACTGCCATCGGGACACTCCTTTTGATGGATTTTGGGTTTCGTTCACGCCGTGGCGTTTATGCCGTAGCGCTGACACATGGCCATCAGGCCGCCGCCGTATCCTTGGCCCACGGCCTTGAATTTCCAGTCGCCGTCCTTGCGATAGATCTTTCCGAATTCCATCGCGGTCTCGGTCGAGAAGTCCTCGGTGAGGTCGTAGCGCACGACCTCCGTGCCGGTTTCGTCGTTGACGATGCGGATGAACGCGTTCTGAACCTGGCCGAAATTCTGCCCGCGCTGGCCCGCGTCGTG
>JANQKA010000394.1 GCA_028281405.1 Hasllibacter sp.
TCGGGATCGGCGAACCCGGCGCGGAGATCGATGGCGGAAGCCAATTCCATGCCCCGCGTCGCCGTCGCGTCGGCGAGCGGTGTGTTCGAAACCATCGGAGGCTGGTTCCCGGACTCCCCCACCATGATCGTGAATTCATGGTCGACCGTCCCCCCGCGCGCGTCGCGCGCCGTCACTCTGATGTCGATGTTCCCCGCGCGGTTCGGCGTTCCAGAAAGGATCGCCCCGTTCAGTTCCAAACCGACGCTGGGCAACTCCGCCAAACTCCCATCGCTTTGGACGACCAGAGCCGTGAAGGTCAGCGAGGAGTCGTCGCCGTCGGGGTCCAAGAAACCGGTGCCGAGGTCGATGCCCGAGCCCAACCCCGTCCCCTCCGCCACCATCACGTCTTCGATTGGCGCTCCCGAGACCGCAGGATCCCGATTCGTCGTGATTCGGATCCTGTGCTCGATGGAGCGGGCCGCCTCCCCCTCGCCGTTGGTGATCGTGACGATGGCGGTCACGTCTTCCGACCCCACGAATTCTCCGACGATCATGCCCGTGGCGGGATCGAACTCCAAGCCGCTGTCGTCCCGGGTGAACCTCACCGAGTAGGTCAAACCGCCATCGCCGTCGGGATCCTCGAACCCGGCCGCCACGTCGATGGACGGGATGGCCTCGCCGGCCACCGCCGTCCGCCCGAACACGATCCCATCGGTTATCCCCGGTCTCGCGGCGGCATCGGCGCCCTGCGCTTCCCCCGTGATGGTGAATGTTCTGCTCACGCTCCCGGTTCCATCGGAAGCGGTGACGGTCACCTGGACATCGCCCGCCCGATCGAGGGTGCCGGATATTCTTCCGGTGACCGGGTCGAACGTCAGTCCCGTGCCGTCCAACCCTCCCACGCTGAATGAAAGCGAGTCGTCGTCTGAGTCCATGAAATACGCGGCGGCCAGATTGATGGGAACGATCTCGGAACCCACGTCCACCGCGATAGCCGTCAAGGGGTCGTCGGACACCGCGGGAGATCCGACTCCGCCACCGGCCGACGGCCCTCCTCCTCCTCCCCCGCCGCCCCCGCATCCGGCGAGCGCGCCCGCGGCCGCCATCGGGCCGAAGATCAACCGCGACCTTCCGGCGCGGTTCGAATTCTTTGGAAAGCAGTGCATTGGTCGTCCTCCTGGTCTCGCTTCCGTCCGCGCGGGAAGTCCCTCGCGAAGCCGTGATAGGATTTGAATGAATTTGACGCCGCTTACCCGGTTCGCGGCGGAGTTCCAAGACGCGAATTCGCCGCCTCGCTGAGGCGTTGATCTTTAATTCCTGCTTCGGGTCAAATGAACCCGACCGTATTCGACTGGATTCGGGTGACTGCCGGCGCTCTCCCGGCCGTTCACGGACCCGTATCGAGAATTCCGCCGTCTTTCTCGCCTCCGATCCACCTCCCTTTCTTCCGCCGGCACCAGGGCCACCGCCTCCCGCTCCCCCGCCGTCGCGTCCTTCCTTGGCTGTCCAAGGGGCCGTGGATCGCGACATGGTGATGAGCGGCGACGAATTTTTCTGCCGCGAATCGGCGCGGGGGATTCACGCCGCCTCCCGGACGCGCCAAGTCGGCGGCGGTTCCCGTTTGCACGGGAACCGCCTCGATTATCGGATAAGCGTGATTCACTGGTGCCCCAATCACCGGCATGGACTCCGAACATGGCCAAGGCCCATCCCCTCGAACTCGGGAAACGCGCGCTCGCATTGGAGCGCTCCGGCATGTCCCGGGCGAATGCCGCCGCCGAAATCAAGACTTCGAAGACGTTCGTCCGGAACGTTCTCGTCCGCTACGAACTCACGGGTTCGGCGCTCCCGTCCAAATAGCGTTGCCGCCGCCGGCGGAGCTTGACTCCCGAGCATTTGGAGTGGCTGCGTGGCCTTTCCGCCGTGGAACCGGACCTGACCGCGCGCTGGTCGTGGGACCGATTGAACGAGGTCTGGGGAAAGGCCCAAAATCCCTACGCCAACCGGGAATGTGTCCACCGAACCTCCGCGCCCGCGCTTCCCGCGTTCGGTTCACCGTTTCCGGCCGGCGGTCACGCCAACCGGCCCGGGCCCCCGCCCGCCCCGCCATCGCGTGAGGGAGACCGGGTCGTTGAATAGTGGATTGGACCGGAAATCCACGGGCTTTGACTGGCCCACGCGCTCCGGCGTCATTGCCACACGATATCCTCGAAGGGCGGGTCCGAGTCGAGCCATTCTGGGATGTAGTCATCGCCACCCCAAAGCCCGGCCCAGACATTCAACACCCGCACCGAGTGGTTGTTGACCCGCTCCTTCATGAATTCGATCGTCTCTCCGTGGGCGTCGAAATCCGGATGTTCGAACAGTTCGTTCACTTTCCGACCGATCTCGTCCGCGTCTAGCTCGCGCCTGTCGCGGCGGAAATTCAGTCCCGCCTCCGGGTCGTCGCTCCGTTCTTCGTGCGGCAGCCCTTCCAACACCGCCAAAGCCACGATCACCGGAAGAATTCCCCGTTTGGTCAACCCGGCGGGATCCTCGATTTCCCCCCCGCGCAGATTCCCAATCCAGTTTTTGACGACCTCTTCGGCGCGGGCGGCCTTCGGCGACCGGCCACTCGGTGGAACGGGCGTCCCGCCCGACAGGACCGCCACCGCGCCGGCTGAAACGTTGGCATTGACGACCCCGTACGCCACGCGAAAGGAATCGGACAGCCTGTCGCTCCCCCGCCAGGCGGCGGCGCGGCTCGTTTCGTCGATATCCAGGACCATCCCTTCGACCGCCTCGACGATGGCCCGCGCCCCGACGCTCCCCCCGCCGCCACGCCTCCGCCTCTCATCGGCCGACAGATTTTCAAACGCCGTCAGCGCCAGAATCGTCGCGAGATGACCGCAACCCATCATGCCTCACCCTTCGATGATTCGCCCCGAAGCCCGTGGTCGGCGGATAGCCTCCGCCTCCTCGAATCGCAAGGGGTTCGGGGGCGCCGGAAGACGTCGCGTCCCGGCGTGGACGGTCGCGTGATGCGGGAAAGGCGAACCCCGGAAGCGACGTGATGGAAAGCCCGGGGTCGTCGAACCGACGCCGGAGCCCGTGATCCGGGCGGTCCTGAGGCCGTCGCTCTCCGACACGCCCCGTGGCGACCACTGGCGACGTCCCCGGACTCGGTGCGTTTGGCCCGTGCCCC
>JANQKA010000869.1 GCA_028281405.1 Hasllibacter sp.
CGGGATCGTGGAACGCCCCGTCCGCGCGGAATGGAGTAATCCGGGAGTCCGTGGTGAAGGTCCTGTCCGGCAGCGACCGCGGAGTCGATTCCGGTTTCGTGTTCGCGAAGATGGCGAACCCGTCGGTGAAGGTGGCGCCTCCCCCGCCCGTGGCGGTTACGGTGACCCGGTGCTCTCCCGCGCCCGTGAAGGATCCGGTGATTTCGGTTCCGTCGAACGACAGGCCGATCGAGGCCCAGTCCGCGCCCGAGGCCAGCGCCGCCGAGTAGGTCAGGGCGCCGCCGCCGGGGTCGACGAATCCGGAGGAGACGTCGATGGGAACGATGGTGAAATCCGGATCGGTGGTCAGGATCCTGTCCACCAACGGGGTATCCGACCGCAGGGGCGGCGCGCCCGCCGCGATGGCGAAGATGTCTGATGCGGCGCCTCCGTCCTTGCCGTCGAAAGCGGTGACCCTGACGGAAACGTCGCCGGAACTCGCGAACACGCCGGAGATCTCGCCCGTGGTCTCGTCGATCCTCAAGCCGACCGCTCCGAGGCTTCCGAGGTCGTTGCCGGCTTCGTCGGTCAGGACCGCCCCGAACCGCAGCGTGTCGCCGGGATCAAGGAAAGCGTCCGCGACCCCGAACGGCGTTATCGCGCTTCCGGTCGTGAAGAATCTGTCCGGCAGCCCGGCCCCGTTCAGCGTCGGCTTCGCGTTCGCGGCGATAATGATGGTTCTCGTGAGGGAAGCTCCGTGTTCGTCTTCCGCGGTGACTTGGACGTCCACGTCCCCGGCGCTTCTGAAAACGCCCGAAATGACTCCGGTGACGGGATCGATGGACAATCCGGCCGCGCGCGTAAGGTCGGCGCCGTTTCCTTCGGCGGAAGCGCTGAAGGTCAACGCGTCGCCATCCGCGTCGACGAAGTCGGCTCCCGCGTCGATCGGCGCGATATCCGTGTCCGTCGTCCGAACCGCGACCATCAACGGATTGCCGGATTCGGCGGGCCTCGCGTTCGCCACGATGGTGAAGGACCGCGAGATGAAGGCCGCGGCCACATCCGTGGCGGTGACGGTGACCGTCACGTCGGATTGGCCCGTGAAGGCCCCGGATATGACTCCGGTCACCGGATCGATCGACAACCCCGTCACCCGATTCAGGTCGGTCCCGGCCCCGCCCGCGCCGGCGGCCCCTCCGGATGGCGCGGCGCCCGCCACGGCTCCGAAACTAAGCGCCCCGCCATCGGGATCCAGGAATCCGGCTCCCGCTTCGATTGGCGATATTTCAACCCCGGCGTCGGTCGTCAAAACCCTGTCGTCCAAAGGAACACCCGACGCGGCGGGCACTCTATTGGCGAAGATCGTGAACGAATGCGCGACGGTGCCGCCGGCGTGCCCGTCGCGGGCGGAAACCTTCACCACCACGTCCCGGTCCCCCGCGAACACGCCGGAAATCCGCCCGGTGATTTCGTCGATATGGAGCCCGACTATTCCGAGACTTTCCAAATCCGAACCGGGAACATCGGTCACGCCCGCGGCGTATCTCAGCTCGTCCTCCGAATCCCGGAAAGCCGCGGCGGTTTCGATGGCCACGGAGGCGCCGATGGTCGCGACGATGTCCGGCAGTTTCGCCGCGTCCACCGTGGGTTTGCCGTTCGCGGCGATTTCGAATGTGTCGGAGGCGGAGCCGCCGTTCCCGTCCCGCGCGGTGACGGTGACGACGCGCCGTCCCGCTCCGACGTAGGTTCCGGAAATCACCCCGGTGTCGGGCGCGATCTCCAGACCCGTCGATTCCAGCCCCTCCGCGGTGAATGCCATCGCGTCGTTGTCGGGATCGTCGAACGCCGCTCCCGCGTCGACGCGCGCGTCGGCTCCGATCGTCAAAATCCTGTCCGGCAGTTCCATCGCCAATTCCGGCGGCCGATTCCGCGGCGGCGGTGCGGTCACCGCGATGGTGAACGCCTGGGACATGGCGGCCATGTGCCCGTCCGTGGCCGTGATGACGACCGTCAGCGGCCGCGAGACCAGAACCGAGCCCGTTATGATTCCGTCCCCGAGTTCCAAGCCGGTGTTGAGCAGTCCGGTGGCGGTGAATTCAAGCGTGTCGCCATCCGGATCCACGAACGCCCCGGCGACATCGATCGGGACGATTGGCGCGCCGGCGAGCTCCGACCGATCCGTCAACGGCGTCGCGGACCGTTCGGGAGCCGCGTTGGCCTCGATGGTGAAAGACTCGGAAATGGAACCTCCGCGTCCATCGGACGCCGTAACGGCGACCTCCACATCGCGAGAGACCTCGAACGCGCCCAATATCACGCCTTCGTCGAGCGAAAGGCCCGTGCCTTCCAATCCCGTGGCGAAATAGATCAGGACATCGTTGTCGGGATCATCGAAATTGGAGTTCAGATCGATGCTCACGTCCGATCCGGTCGTCGCGACCATGTCGGCGAGCGGCGTCGACGACCCTTGGGGCGCCGCGTTGGCTTCGATGGTGAAGGCGTGCGTCAGGGATCCGCCGCGGCCGTCGCGGGCTGTCACGGTCACCTTGGCATCGTTCGGACTTTCGAAAGTTCCGGAAATCGCGCCGCCATCGAACGACAAACCCGAATCCTCCAGGCCGGTCACCTCGTATTCAAGGGAATCCCCGTCGGGATCCGCGAACGCGCCCGCAACATCGATGGGAGGAATCGGGGCGGAGTCCACCGTAAGGGTCAGGTCCGGCAATTCCCCATCCCCGATCTCCGGGGACTCGTTCACCGAGATGACGAAAGTCCGCGTGGCGGTTTCATTCAGGCCGTCGGACGCGGTTACATGAATCATCCGCTCCCCCTTGCCCGCGACCACGCCGGATATCACGCCGCCCGTTTCATGTATCGACAGTCCGATCGTCGAAAGATCCTCCGCTTCATCGCCCACGGTCGCGGAATAGGTCAGGGAGTCGCCGTCGGGGTCGAGGAACGCTCCGCTCACGTCGATATCATCGATCCGGACTCCGAACAGCGCGGTGACCGGATCCAGTTGGGTGGCCAATTCGGGAGGCCGGTTCACCAACAGGGTCAGGTGCAGCGTGGCGGACCCTCCCTTGCCGTCGTCGGCTTCCACGGAGATCCGGTGTTCCCCCGCCTTGGAGGCCCGGCCCGTGATCACGCCCGTGTCGCCGTCGATTTCCAATCCGGAGGCGGCGAAGGCCTCGGCGGAACCGTCCACCGTCGCGGTGTAGGTCAACTCGTCGCCTTCGTCGGGGTCTGAGAACGCCGCCCCGGCGTCGATCATCACGTCCTCGCCGGGCCGCGAGACAAATTCGCCAACCGCGGAGGCCATGACCTCGGGCGAATGGTTCAATTCGAGAACGAAGGTCTGCGTGACGCCGCCGCCCCTTCCGTCGGAAGCGGTGACGGTGATCTCCATGTCGGACAGGCCGGTGAACGTCCCCGAGATCACGCCGGTCCGCTCATGAATCGACAATCCAACCTCCGACAATTCTCCATCCCTTCCGCCGACGACGGCGACCGCGGTTTGGCCGTCCATCCGCATCATGGCACGCGCGGGCTCGGCGCCGCCGCCTTCCATCCGGAGATCATTCCGGGATCCGGTTCCCGCCGCGGGTATTCCCCGGACCATCATCGTCGCGCTGTAGGTGAGTTGATCCCCGTTGGGGTCGTGGAACGCGTGGCTCGTGGCGATCTTGACTTCGGCGTTGCCGTTGACGTGGTAGGAGTGCAGCAATGCCGATGTCGTGGGGTTCAGATTGCTTTGGACCGCGATTGGCGCCGGATCCGCGTCGTCGGCGCCCGATTCGCGATCGTCCGAATCATTGGCGAAGTATGTCGCGAGAATCAAGCCGACCGCCGCTCCCGCGGACAACTCTCGGGGGGAATTCCCCAACGTTCCCGCGCAACCGGTCAAGAGCGCGGCCACCGCCGACGAGAGGCCCGCCGACGCGCCGCGCCCCAAGCGCGACCTCCGCGGGCCATTGGCGGTGCCGATTTCCGACCATCCGAACGAATCTCCCGCCGCGTTGGCGTTGATGCGTGGAAACACGGCGCGGCCGCCGGGCTGGATGAAGATTTCCGGGGTGAAT
>JANQKA010000086.1 GCA_028281405.1 Hasllibacter sp.
CTCCGAAGTCGGTGCCGGCGTGTCTCGGGTCATCCCCATCGTGGTGGCCTCCCTCCAAGATGGGAATGGGTTTGTGCTTGTCGAGCAGCCCGAGATTCATGTGCACCCCGCGATGCAAGTCGGACTCGGTGACCTGCTGATCAACGCCGTCACCCTACATGGCGCGCGGCGAACCTTCTTGATCGAAACGCACAGCGAGCACCTAATCCTGCGTTTGCTGCGCCGAATCCGCGAGACCACCGAAAATGAACTCGGAGACGGTGCGCCGAATTTCACTCCGGACAAGCTCAGCGTCATTCACGTCGAGAACACACCGGAAGGCGTGAAAATCCGCCGGCTGCGTGTTGACGAGTATGGCGAGTTCAAAGACCGCTGGCCTACGGGTTTCTTCGGCGAGCGCATGGGGGAGTTGCTATGATTCATGCGAACGTCCCCAGCCGGAGTTTATCCCCACTTGGGCGAAAATTTCCGGATTCGTTCATTTTGCGCCCCGTCGCGCGCTCCCGGTGATCCTAAATTTTCGAAAACAAAATCTCGATCTGGTGGCCGCTTGTCCATCTCGACGTTGTGGTTCCACCGCCTCGTTCGGCGGAACCCGGACGGGATAACCGCTTCATCTTCGAATACGGACCACGAGTTTAGCTGCACAAATTGACTACGAGCAAAATCTCCCGGGGCAACGTGCGGCCACGCCGTACGCCCGGTCAGGAGACGCACCAAACCGCGACGAACCACCGGCACCGCCGAAGTTAGAATTCAACCCCTTCGAAATCGGGTTCCCATTCGCTCCTCCCCCCATCCGTCGCCACCGATTCGCCGTCCGGGCCTCCGCCGCGCTCACCGCCATCGGTAACAGCGGTGCCCGCCTCCATCATTTCCCGCCCCCGTGGACCGTCGCGGTTGATGCCCTCCATCGTCTCGTTGACCAAATCGCGGTGCGCGCCGTCCGTCATCATTGGAACGCCCGACAGGTGCTCCATGACGGTGTATAGTCGGTTCCGGCCCTCCGGAGTGTCGATCCCGAACTCGGCGAGATACTTGTGATTCGTGCCCGGCTTCCGGGACGCCCGGTCGGGAATCGCGTCCGGCATCGGTTCCCCGTGGACCGCCTCGTAGAATCCGGGACGCGAAAGATAGAAGTCCCTGTTGGAGACCCGCAGCGGAATCATGTCGATCTTCGCCGACCGCGCCGTCAGGCGGATGATCAGGTCCGCTCCGTTCCGGGGACCGGGATCCTTCGCCCCCGGATCCATCGATCCCCACACGCGCATGTGTCTTTGAATCCCGTCCCCGGGCTGCTCGGCGGCGAACCGCGCGAAGCGCGTGACGACCTCCGCGGCGACGGTCGCGCCGGGAAGCGGCACCGGCAGCATGGTCATGTCGATCTTCGCGTCGTGCACGAGGATGCCGCGGTTCACCCGGCCGTGGATGTCCCGGTAAAGCGATATCGTTCCAAGATCGTGCTGGTTCGCGATGGTGATCGCGCGCAGGATGTTGCCGCCGAGAATCTGGACCGGCATGAGCCGGCGCAGTTGGGCCGCCGCGGAAAACTCCCTCAGATAGGCGTCGCTGAAGCCGTCGGACAGGCCCGGGCGGAATTGGATGTCGTCCTGCCTGTTGGTCAGGATGCGCGACACCGCGATGGTCTCCGGCTTGCTGTCGCCGGGGCAGATCGTCCTGATCTTGTAGGCGGACGGAATGTCGTAATGGGAGGGATCCCTCGGAGGAACCAGATCGACCACCGTCCGCGCCTTCAATCCGTCGGGATCCGAGGCCGACGGGAATCGGATGGAAACGCCGGGCTGAAGATTTCCGAGAACCCGCGCCAGATTGTCCATCTTTTCATGCTCCCGGGCGAATCGTCCCGGAATTCCCGCCGGATCCTCCAAGGCGGTCTCCATGTCATGGCCGACGGGCAGATAAGGGCGGAGCAGCCCCTCCATGTTTTGGATGATGCGCTCAGCGTGGGGCCTGAGACCGTCTGACCCGTGCATGGCGATCGCCCGCTCCACCATGCTCACCAAACGGTCGACCGCGACGGGATCCTCCCCGAGATCGTGCTCCCCGGTCGACATGTACACCGGCGACAGGAACACGGAAGTGTCCAAATCGTCGTCTTCGAGTTCCTGGCCCGAAAATATCGTGGTCGTTCGGATATCGACCACGCCGCCGAATTCCTTCGGACGGAGAGGATTCGCGTTTCGGCTTTCCAATTCCTCGATCAGCACGTCGAATTCCATGCGGATCCGCTGGATCAGATCGTCCTGCTCGTGCGCGGGCAGCATGATGGACCTGGCGAGAACCTTGTTGGCGAGGCTCTCGAGACCGGACTTCGCGACGCCGGAACCACGGTCGTTGCCGCCGTCCGCCTCGGCGACTTCGAGCATCTCCTCTTCCGCGAATCGGGGGAAGCCCAGGCGACGCGCCAACCCCGGAGCGGAAAGCAGCACGTTGCGCGTGGCCTCGTCCCCCACCTTGTTGAGCAGGTCCGGCACGTCGTCCAGCAGAAGAGGGTGGGATCTGTTGCCATCCACCGAGGCTCCCAGGGAACGCAATTTGCCGTTGCGCTGCTGCAGAATGCGCATTTCCGGAGTCAGGCCTGTCATCACCGACAGGACCTTGGGCGCGGCGACCTGATCGTAGCGGTTTCCGCGCCCCTGCGCCTGCACGTATTTGATGATGTCGATGGGTGCTTCGAATTCGATCAGGGTGCGCGGGGTCTGATCCTTGAATGTCGCCCCCGCGTGGTAGGATCCCCCGGTGGCCCCCGCCGAATTATAGAGCAGGGCGTCGATTTCCCCGGAGTTGAATAGATCGACGGTCTCCCTGCGCCCGCGCCCCGAACGCCTCCGGATCCGCCCACCTCGGTAGCACAGCGAGCGGCCCGAAATCTCGCCCGTGCTGATTTCGTTGGCCTCCAATCTTTCGATCAGGGCGTCCACGGGCGAAACGGGAAGGTCGGGAATTTCATCGATCAGCGCCTCGATCCGGTCGAACGCCTCTTGAATATCCGGGTGATCGTCCCGGGGATCGCGGATCTCCCCTTCCACCTTCATCTTGTAGATGTTTTTGTGAATGCGCCGGATTTGGTCGCGGATCGTCATCTCCTCCAAACCCGCGAGTTCCGCGTCGGTCAGTCGCCTGCCGTCGTCCCTGTCCCTGCTCGTCTCCTCGAGAAGCCCGGCGTTGGTCGAATGGAACGTGATCAGCGGTTTCCGGCCCGAATCCCTCTCCGCGATTGCGGCCTTGACGACCTGATCGACCTTGATCGCGTTCATCACGATCCGCGCCAAATTCGACAGCGGGCCGCCGATCGAGAGGGAATACTGCGACAACTCGTTGGTCATGGAACGGGCCTGACGCTCGTCCATTCCCCCGTCGACCATCCGCCGGAATTGCACCGCCTGGACCCTTCCCACGATTTCGCCGATCCGCGTCGACACGTCGATCATCTCCTCCACGATCGGCGAGAAGCGGTTCATCGTGTCCTGATATTCCAGCATGGTCCGGTCGTCAGGCAAATCCACCTGGTAGTCGGTGGCCGAGAGGTCGTGGTCCCGACGGATCATGACCCCGTCCTCCGCGAGCATGGTCGCGAACGCCTCCTGCGCCACCTCGCCCCCCGAGGCGATGCTTTCGGTGATGCCGTCCAGATTCGCCGCCTCGCCCCTCGGCAGGAGCGGATGATAGAGATCCATTCCCCTGGGATTCCGCGCCGGGGTGCCCGTGGCGTAGACCACGTTCCGCGCCGGCAGATCCCGCAGGGCCGCGCGGAAATTGCGCCCCGTGTTGGAGCGCGGATTCAGGGCGTTGTGCGCCTCGTCCAGCACGAACAGCGTGTCCGCGTCCGCGGACGCGGCCAGCCATTCGGCCTGTGGCCTGTCCTCCGCCACGTTGAACTGCGAATATGTCGTGATGATCAGGTCGCATGCCTCCGGCCAGGCACCGGAGGCGTAGATTTCGCGCCGGCGCCTCGGGTTCGGAGACAGCATCTCCCGATGGACCTCGTTCCCGGTCGCGGGGTCGACGGTCACGTCGACGAATTCCGATCCCGACGTCAGAAGCAGGATCCGGGCGTCCTTCAAGCCGTCCACGGCCTTGAGGTCGCGCAGAACGTCCGGAACGTTGATCGAGGCGGACTCGGTCAGATAGAGGCAGCGGTTTCCGGTTTTTTCGCGAAGATGGATTTTGACGAGGGCGGCCATCGTCCTGCCCTTTCCGACACCTGTCTGGTCCGCCTCGAGAAACCCGCGGCCACGCTCGGCCGCGTTCATGCGCAGGGCGACGGCGTCGATCTGTTCGGGCGTCAGGATATCGCCGAGGTCGGCGACCGAACGCCCGAGCGCCCGGGCCACGGAGGCGTCAACGCCTCCCAGGGACTCCGTGTCCCGGGCCACGCGGTTGAGAGCCTTGGAGGTCGCTCCCTCGAGGGCCCGGGGAATCATGGTGAAGGGTTCCCCCACCTCGGAAAGCGGCCGATACGGCCGCTGTCTGACGTTCTCGTCGCGGGCGTCCTCCGCGTCTCCTCCGCCGACCCCGGCCTCGCCGCGGTTGAATTCCTGTATCCTGCCACGGGACCGCGCGATTTCCCCCTCTAGCGACACGAGGTCGTCTGCGGCGGCGACCGTGAACCAACGAAGCGCGGCGCGGGGCAGGCTTTCGAGGGGTTCCGGGCGACGGTCGCCCACGAAGAATATTTTGTAATTCCGGCCGCCGGGCGATCCCTCGGCGACGCCGGAGGCGATTTCGGCAACGACCTCGATGCCGTAGGCGCGGCCAACTTCGGAGCGCAGTCGCTCGAAATGCTCTTCGGGCACGTCGGCGGGAAATATAAATATCGAGGCTCCCTCCGCCGGGCGTCGGGACAGCAGGTTCATCGCGTAATCCGCCGCTCCGGCGGCGGGAATCCCGGAGAAATCCCGCACCTGAAGCGATGCGTCCTCCGCGGAAAGGCGCGGAAAGGCGACGCGGAGGTCGCCGGACCCCTCGAAGTCGACGGAGCCCCGCCCGGACCCACGCGAGGAATAGCGGCTCAGGAACGACAGCATCGCCGCGCCCGGCCGGAATTCCCCGCGATCACCCTCTCCGGCCGCCGGGAGCGACGTCGCGGCGCCCGTGTTCGCGGACAACCTCAGGGCCATGTGGAAGTTGGAGCGGTCGTTTCCCTTCCCGGGGGACATTCCGGGGTCCAGCCCCGTGGCGACATCCGCGATTTTCCGCAGCAGTTGCCCGCGCAGCGAATCGAACGCCCCGCCCCGGTCCATGCGCGCCGCCCCGTCCGCGCCATCCTCCAGCGCCGCGTCGAGAATCCGCTCGAATTCCCCCCTGTGCACCGTGCCCTTCCGCGCCGCCCGCAGGAGGCCCGCCGCGATGCCGCCCAAATCCTCGGGCCTGCGCGCCCGGAGGTGCAAAGCCGGGGGATCCCCGGCGCTTTCGTGGATGAACTCGTGGGAGCCGTCCTCCTTGACGACGCGGCGAAACCGCCCCCGATGGTCGCGCACGACCTCTTCGCCGTTGGAGTTGAGGCCGAGACGCTCCATGCTGTCCGGGTCGGGAACGATGGCGGCGGATTTTCCGGAGGGCGCGGCGTCCTCCCCGGCGTCCGGGCCGGATCGGCGCGGGGCGCGTTCGTGTAGATTTATCACCATGTCGCCGGACCGAAGCCGGTCGCGCGGCACGCGCGCGACCACTCCTCCGATCATCCCGGCGAGTTGGGGGACCGTGAACGGGATTTTTTGCCCGCGCTTGAAGATCATGGTCAGCAGATTGGCCGCGGAGCGCTTCTTGAAACCGCACTCCAGCGCTTTCCCCATGACCCCGGCGCCGGCCTCGTTGTCCGCGACGCGCAGGATCAAGCCTTGATTGCCCTTGTGGTCAACAAGCCGCTTGAGGATGGCCTGTTTCCCGGGGAAGGCCACCCAGTCGATCATGTCCCCGTCGGTTTCGCTCGTTCCGGTCATTCGGCGAGGTTTCCTTTTCCTTGTATTCGGGCGCGCCGGCCTCCGATCCCGCGCCGACTCCGCGGAAATGCCCGGTTCCGAAGTCTTACACCGCCATGTTCCCGTTCGGAAGGCGGGGCGGAATGTGAAAAACGATCGACATTCGGTTTCGTCACGCCGCGGTTCAGAGATCCAAATCCATCTCGAACGCGGGATCGTTCAGCAGGTCGTCCAATCCGTCGTCCTCATCCAGGTCCGTGGCCGATTCCTCGGGAGGGGGGCCTCCGTCGTCGAATTCCGGAAACGCCCCGTCCGCGGACGCTTCGCCGGGAGGGGAAGCCCCGTCGTCCAACACCGGAAACGCCCCATCCACGGCCTCCTCCGCAACCAATTCGTCGGGTGCGGAAGCCACGTCCCAGAAGATCGGAGACGTGCCATCCACGGGCGCTTCTTCGGGAGGGGAATCACCGTCGTCCAAATCCGGAATCGCCCCGTCCGCGGGGGCATCGTCGGGAGGAGAAACCGCGTCGTCGAAAATCGGAAACGACCCATCCGCGGATGCCTCCGATTCGTGGGGAGGGGAAACTTCTTCCTCGAATACCGGAAACGCCGCGTCCACGGCCGCGGCCACTTCGTCGGGAGGGAGGTCCGCGCCGTCGAAGACCGGAATCGCCACTCCCGCCGCCGTGGCCGCGACCGCTCCGTTGGAGGGGGAAACCGCGTCGTCGAAGACCGGGGACGCCCCGTCCATGGCCGGATCCGCTCCGCGGGGGGAGATTTTGGAATTCTCTTCGGGGCGGTCCGGCCGGGCGTCCGTCTTCGGAACGGCGGCGGCTCCGCCACCTCCAATAACGGTCAGGACCGCCTTCCCCATCTCCGAGTAATAGGCGGCGCGGGCATCGGCGCAGGCCGCGACCGGCGGATAGGGCGTCGTCGGCTTGAGTTTGAAAGCCTTGATGACGAAGCCGCGGGCCACGCCCTCCGGCTGATCCACCAGAAGGGACTGCGTGGACCAACCCCGCGCGGGGTGCTCCGTCAGTTCCACGCCCGAGGAGGCGAAGAATTTCGCCAAGTCCCCGTCGGTCAGGCCGCGGAAGCCTTTTTGCCCGAACCGCGCGGACCCGTCCTTGTCGGCGTGGGATTTGAACGCGGCCGCGAGCTTCGCCCCGGCGCCCTCCGGCGGCGCCCCCGCGCCTTTCCTGTTCAACGCCGCCGAAAGGCGCATGCCGATGGTCGGGCAGGCCCAATTCTCGGGATCGATGGTGGTGATGCGGGCGCGGACGCCTTTCCGCGCCGCTTCGCCGAGACTGGACTCGATCATCCCGGCGGTGCCGGCCCCCACACCGTGGCGGCGGGTCGGGACGACGGAGAAGCCGCCGTTCGCGAGAGCTTCCCTCACCCGCCCGGCCGCTTCGCCGAACGCCTCGATGGTCTCGTCCGCGCGCTCGGCGGGATCGAAGGGAACCCAAGCGCCATCGACGAACTTTCCGGACAGGAAGAACGGGGCTTGCACCACGGAACCACCGTCCATCCCGAACAGGGTGACCGCGCCCTCGGAGGCGAATCCCTCCCCGATCGCGTCCCGCAGGTCATCGATCGTGGAGACGTGACGTTCGCCCTTCAACATCAACTGGTCGATCCGAAGTTTCGGACGCCCCTCGGCGTCGCGGAAGCCGGTGTCGACATAGGAGCAGACGGCGTCGTGGACGATGCGGTGCCGATCCGACTTGGGCCTTCCATTGAAGGTCAGCATCCAACGCGAGGTGCGCACTCCCTCCTTTCCACCGCCGACGCCCTCGACGCGCAGGGTGCCGCCGTTGGCGATGTCGACGTACGACCTGCCGTCCTTGTCGGTGTAGTCTTCGCGGCGGAGTGTTCCGGCGTAACCGATTTCGACCTCCCGTCCCGCCCACGCGCCGGAGAGGATCGTGCCCACCACGCTTTCGGCCCTGAACTCGCTCGGCCGCAGAATCAGATTGCCGCGGACCGCGGCGGTCCCGCCGCCGAGTTTGCGGCGCGAGTCGTCCAGCGCCTTCTGTAGCGCGCTCATGTCGGCGTTCCCTTCGTTGTTTGCGGCATCGGGCTGGCGGCATGTGGCGCCGCCCTCCCGGCCGTGGATATACGGCGAACTCCGCCTTTTGAACACACGATTCCAGCGGACCCGCCCCGCCTCCGGCCCACCACCCATCCAAAGCGGCCCGAATTCGCCCGATTTCCCTCCGGGCGAACGTGGGGAGCCGGTTGATGGACCAAGTATCCGCGTTGGCGCAAAATTTCAATTTTTGCGATTTTTTGCACTTTCCGGATGTCACATTGGATGGGGCGAGTGCCCGCCCCGTCCAAGAGCCGAGGACGACACCCGGCCCATGCTCCCGCCCACGGTTCAAATTATCCGCGTGCGCTTGTCGTCAGGGGAAATGCTCTCCCCGCATTCGGGATCCCCCCGGCCTTCCGATAGTATCCCCTTCTCCCTCCCGTCCCGGAAGGTGCCGCCTCCCCTTCCGCCTCACCGGTGGTCATCATCGGTTCGCTTGATGATCCCGCGGCGGATCCAACCCGGCGACGTTTCACTTCCCAATTCCCGAGCCGCGCGTCACGGGAGAGGCCCCGGTCGATTCCGAAGGCCAGGTCGATTGGGGCCAGCGCCCCGCCGACCGTCGATACCCGGTAAGTGCGGCGGAGGTTTGATTCACCACCGGTCCGCCGTTCTCCGGGGAAACGACGTCGAAGCCATCGTCGACAATGATCGTGACGGATCGGTCGCCCGTGTGGTGATCGTCACGTTCCCAGTGCCGCTGAAGCGCCCGGTGATCAAACCGATTTCCGAGTTACCGACATCCCGTTGGAAGAAAATCCGCTCCTGTGTCGAATTCTCCGTCCACTCTGGCCACGTTGAATAGGTCACCATCAGAATCGGTGTCGAGGTCCAAGAATCCGCGGTTCTCGTCGATGGGA
>JANQKA010000090.1 GCA_028281405.1 Hasllibacter sp.
TACCGGATCGCGCTCCAGACACGGCCGACCTCGGCGGGGATCACCGAAGTGACGCGTGCTTCAATCGTCCTTCCCCTCCGTCTTTCCGGCCTCACCGGCGATGCTTCGAGCGTCCTTCGCGGTGCGCATCACATCTCCCATCTTCGAAATGTCCGCTCCCTCGATCCCGAATTCCTTCATCAACTCGTCGATCATGGGAGCCCGCACGCGGTAGCGCAGCGCGCTGTCGATGACCTCGTCGGTGGGGCTGCGGCCTCCCCCCGAGGACGATTCCACCAAGTGCACGAGTTTGATGCCGTCGATCTTCTCGATGGGCTTGACGGTTTCGGCGATCACCGCCTCCAATTTCCCGATCAGGAGCGCCCGCAGGCGACCCGCCCGGGCGTCCTCCGTCAACACGTTCTCGGCCTCGTTCAGCAACCTCTCCGCTTCGGCCCGCGCGGCGGCCCGGGCCCGTTCGGCGCCGGTCTCGCTCTCGATTTCGACCTTCGATACCGCCGCGGCCCTTTGCGCGGCCCCGACCTCCCGCGCGGTGTCGACCGCCGCGGAAGACTTGGCCGCCGCGGTCAGCTTCGGCTCGGCGTCAACCCGGGCACCAGCCTCCTCCACGGATTTCACCAACACCTCGATGGACGCCTGCAGCTTGGCCAGATCGACGAACTTTCCGCGCTCGATCTCCAACCACCGCAGGTCGCGCTCGCGCTGAACGCGCTGGATGTCCAACGCCCGCTCCGAGGCGTGTCGGGAAACCTCCACGCTTTCCTTGGCGGCGATTTCGCGCTGGCTGGTCAACTCGGCGCCCTCGATGCGCGCCGCGTCCGCCTCGGCCTCGCGTTCGGCCCGCTCCCTGGCGATCTCGGCCGCCTGGGAGGCGCGCTTGATCTCGATCCGCCTCTCCTGCTCCAACCGCGCCAATTCGCTTTCCTGATCGAGCGACAGGATCTCCTTTTCCACCGCCAAATTCGTTCCCCGGATGCTCACCTCCGATTTCCGCTCGATGTCGTTTCGCTCACGCCGCCGCTCCTCGACTTTTTCCACCAGCCGCGTGAGACCTTCCGCGTCGAAACGGTTGGACGTGTCGAAATGCTCCAACGCGGTCTGGTCAAGGTTTCGGACCGCGACCGATGACACCTCCAGCCCGTTCTTCGCCAAGACGGTCGCGACCCGCGACCGCACCGCTTCGACGAAGCCCGTCCGGTCCTCGTGCAACCCGTCGAGGCTCCGCTCCGCGGCGACCGCCCGAAGGGCGCCGAGGAACTCGCTTTCATGGAAGGCGGCGAGATCGTCGGGGCGGTTGGCGAGCGCGCCGAGCGTCGAGGCCGCCAAAGCCACCGACGACTTGTCTGGGCGGACCCGTAGGAAGAACTCGGCCTCCACGTCGACCCGCATCCGGTCGGAGGTGATCAAGCCGTTCTCCCTCCCGACCTTCAGCGCGACCTTCGACAGGCCGAGATTGATCGACGTCACCCGGTGCAGGATGGGCAGGACGAACATCCCGCCGTCCATCGTGACTTTGCGCCCCCCGAACCCGGTGCGCACATGCGCCCTGTCCGATGCGCCGCGCAGGTACAGCAGGTTGAGAAGCCAGACCGCGGCCGCGGCCGCGATGACCAGCGCGATGACCAGCGCGATGATCCAAGTGGTCCATGTGTCGGGCATCCCGCCCTCCCTCAGGTTCCGGCCCGGACCGCCTCGAGAGCGCGGGTTCGCTTGGTCAACTCCCCCCTGGTCGGCGGGCGCTTCAAGGACGGGGCGCCATGAATTCCGCGGCGGCTTCGGGTGTTCAAAAAATTGCGGGACGGGTCGTCCGACAGCGGGACCGGGCCTCCGCGCGCCAAAATGACCGCGCCCGGATTGACCGACGGCGCCGCTTCGTCCCATTCGTCGACCGGGGCCGGGCAATCCTCCGGACCGAGCGCGGTTTCCGCGCCGTTCGGGTCTCCGGTGGAAAATCCAAATCTCGCCACGATGATGCCCGCTCCGGCGCGGTCCATCGCCCAGGCTTCCGCGGTCGGGAACACGTGGGGCGTGGTCGGCATGCCAATGGCGCGCGCGCCGCCGGCTGGATCGACCTCCAACGCGTGGAACATGCGAGTCTCCTCCCAATCCTCCCGAACGCCTCCATCGATCGGACGCGGTCCCGGATGTCGGAATCTTGGGAAAGGAAATGAAGCGCGACAAATTCAAAGAATTCTTAAATGAATTCGGAAAATCAGAATTTAACGGGGAACCGTGACACGCCCGGACGTGGCGTCGCGGCTTTGGCTGGACAGAGCGATTTTTCCGGGATTATCGCGCAATGCTTTGATTTTATTGTTTCCTCCGGCCAAGTTCTCCTGCTAGGATGTCCACGGCGGAGAACTGTTGTGTTCCCGGAAATTCAGATGTAAGGAATCGGAAATTCAGATGGAACCATCCCTGCGCCAGATCCGCTACTTCATCGCGGTCGCCCGCACGGGGCAGGTCTCGCTGGCGGCGCGGGAGCTGCATGTCTCGCAAAGCGCGATCACCGCGGCGGTCAAACAACTCGAGGAAATCCTGGGCTGCGCGTTGTTCCGCCGCCACGCGCGTGGCGTGACCCTGACCTACAACGGCACCATCTTTCTGCGTCACGCCGACCGGATATTCGCGGCGGTCAACGAGGCCATCAAGGCTCCGCGCCGAACACTTTCACAACTGGAGGGAAGCCTGCGACTTGCGATGACCTACACCGTGGCGGGTTACTTTCTCCCACATTATCTCGAGCGTTTTTCCCGACTGTACCCGAATTTGACGCTCGTGCCCCTGGAGGCGGCGCGGACGGAGATCGAGGCGGGGCTGATTTCGGGAGTCTACGACATCGCGGTCATGTTGACCTCGAACATCGGCAATCAGGAAAAGATCGGGCACGAGACGCTCGTGCGCTCTCGGCGGCGACTGTGGCTTGCCGCGGGTCACAAACTCCTTGAGAGGCGATCGGTTCATCTGATGGATGTCGCCCCCGAACCCTACATCATGTTGACGGTCGACGAGGCGTCGAACACCGCGCAAGGATACTGGAACCGGTCCGGGGCCGCCCCGAACACGTTGATGCGCACTTCCTCCGTCGAAGCCGTCCGGTCCATGGTCGCCAATGGAATGGGGATCACCATTCTGTCGGACATGGTTTATCGCCCGTGGTCGCTGGAGGGACTTCGGGTGGAGGTGCTGTCCATCGCCAGCCCGGTCCCGACCATGGACGTCGGCCTCGCATGGGCCGTCGGCGAGGAAATTTCACCCGGAGCCAAGGCTTTCGCCGATTTCATGCGCTCCGAGTGCTTGAACCCCGAACGGGCGGACCCGTCCACCGAGGGTGGCCGGATCCCAAAGCGGATGGTCCGCGGGTGACGCGCCCTCCCGATTCCCCGCCCACCGGCCATGCGCGTCCCCGGGAGAACGTCCGTCCCACGCGGCCACGCCCCCCGGTCATGCTCCGGCGGCGGAGATGCACGGGCGCTTCGGGCGTTCGAATGTTGTTGACC
>JANQKA010000115.1 GCA_028281405.1 Hasllibacter sp.
GAAATCCACCACGTCCGCGAAGAAGGCCGCGCCCGCGACCGCGAAGAAGGCCGCGCCCGCGGCCGCGAAGAAAGCCGCGCCCGCGGCCGGGAAGCGGACGGCTTCCCCGAAGGGGAAATCCACCTCCGCGCGCGGGAAGACGGACGCGCCGCTGTTCGAAGACGAAATTCCCGGCGGAAAAGCGGCCGTTCCGGGGAAAAGCGCGCGCGCCGGGGGCGGGAATGCCGCGCCGGCGGCCCGCGAACGCGCGGCCGCCCGGAAGAAGGCTTCGTGACGCGGGCGCGGATGGCCGGACGCGGCGTCCGGGCGGATTGACACGGACGCGCGGCGCGTTAGAGACGGGCGGGTCAGACGGGGAGAGAAATGCGGAAAATTCACGAAAACGCCGACGCGGCCCTCGAAGGGCTCCTGTTCGACGGCATGACGATCGCGGCCGGGGGATTCGGCCTGTGCGGCATTCCCGAACTCCTGATCGGGGCGATCCGGAAGGCCGGAACGAAGGATCTGACCGTCGCCTCCAACAACGCCGGGGTGGACGACTTCGGCCTCGGCGTCCTGCTGCGGACGCGTCAGGTGAAGAAGATGATTTCGTCCTACGTGGGCGAGAACGCGGAATTCATGCGCCAGTATCTCGCCGGTGAATTGGAACTCGAGTTCAATCCGCAGGGCACCTTGGCCGAGCGCCTCCGGGCGGGAGGCGCGGGAATCCCCGGCTTCTACACCAAGACCGGTGTCGGAACCGTCATCGCCGAGGGCAAGGAGCACATGGACTTCGACGGGGAAACCTACATCCTCGAGCGCGGCATCGTCGCCGACCTGGCCATCGTGAAGGCGTGGAAGGCGGACGACACCGGCAACCTCGTGTTCCGCAAGACGGCGCGCAATTTCAATCCGCCGGCGGCGACCGCCGGCAAGGTCTGCGTCGCCGAAGTCGAGGAGATCGTGCCGCGCGGGTCGCTCGACCCCGACCACATCCATTTGCCCGGCATCTACGTGAACCGAATCGTCAAGGGCGAGCACGAGAAGAGAATCGAGCAACTCACCGTTCGAGCGAAGGAGGAAGCCTGATGCCTTGGGACCGCAATCGGATGGCCGCCCGCGCGGCCCGGGAACTCGAGGACGGAATGTACGTCAACCTCGGAATCGGAATCCCGACGCTGGTGTCCAATTACGTCGGCGACAAGGACATCACGCTCCAGTCGGAAAACGGCATGCTGGGCATGGGCCCGTTTCCCCTCGAAGGCGAGGAGGATCCGGACCTCATCAACGCCGGCAAGCAGACCATCACTGAACTCGACCGGACGTCGTATTTCGACAGCGCACAGTCCTTCGGAATGATCCGCGGAGGCAAGATCGCCGCGGCGATCCTCGGAGCCATGGAGGTGTCCGAAAACGGCGACCTGGCCAATTGGATGATTCCCGGCAAACTGGTGAAGGGCATGGGGGGCGCCATGGACCTCGTCGCGGGCGTCGGCCGTGTGATCGTGGTGATGGATCATCAGAACAAGCACGGCCAGTCCAAGGTTCTGAAGGAATGCACCCTGCCGCTCACCGGCAAGGGGGTCGTGGACCGAATCATCACGAACCTCGGCGTTCTCGACGTCGTCGAGGGCGGCCTTGGAATCGTCGAATGCGCGGACGGAGTGACGGAGGACGAACTCCGGGCGGCCACCGAGGCCAACATCGTCGCCTGACCCGGTTTCGGCCCTCACGCGCGGGGACGGCGGTTCGAATACGCGACAATTTGTCCGAGACGCGCTTTCGACCGACCAAGCGGGGAAGTCGGATTGAAGTGGTCCGCCGGCGGGGACGTGTTCCCTCCGACCGCCCCGCGTGGGGACGGCGGCTCGGGTTCGCGACGACAATGGCCGCGACCCGCTTTCGATCGGCCAAGCGGGGAAGTCGGATTGAAGTGATCCGCCGGCGGGGACGTGTTCCTTCCGACCGCCCAGCGCGGGGACGGCGGCTCGAATTCGCGACGACAATGGCCGCGACCCGCTTTCGATCGACCAAGCTGGGAAGTCGGATTGAAGTGATCCGCCGGCGGGGACGTGTTCCTTCCGACCGCTCCGCGCGGGGACGGCGGCTCGAATTCGCGACGACAATGGCCGCGACCCGCTTTCGATCGACCAAGCTGGGAA
>JANQKA010000198.1 GCA_028281405.1 Hasllibacter sp.
CCCTTCCCTCCTTCAGAACATCGGTCGGGATCTCGACGGTTCCTGGGGTCAGCACCCGTCGGCCGACGACGCGGGCATCGAAGCGATCAAAGCCCTCGGTGACGCGGCGGGCATAGACGCCACTTCCGCTTTCGCTCCGCAGGCATACGACGCGGCGGCGCTTTTCGCCCTCGCCATGGAAGCCGCGGGGTCTTCCGATCCGGCGCGGTACGCGGGCAAGGTCATGGACGTGGCCAACGCGCCGGGACAAAAGATCGGCGTGGGTGAACTCGCCAAGGGGCTGAGAATCCTCCGCAACGGGGGACAAGTGGACTACGACGGCGCCACATCGGTGGAGCTGATCGGTCCAGGGGAAAGCGCCGGTTTCTACCGCCATGTCGAAGTGATGGACGGCGAATTCGAAACCGTCGACTTCCGCTAAACTTCGGCGACCGCGGCGCGCATGATCGGAGGCGACTCCGCGCGCGCGATGGAAGGCGACCCGTCCGGGTCGCCTTTTTCATTGGCGGCGCCATCGACCGACGCGGCCCCGGCGCCTCCACCGCGTCGAAGAAACGCCGTGTCAGTGACGCTCCCGCGGCGGGGTTCTATGTCTCGGCTTCGCGGATTCGGCCACCATCCTTGTTGATCCCCGGAGCGCCGAGACCGCCTGTTCGCCCGCGGTGCCGAGGAACCGAACCTCGAACCGGCACCGGTACCCGGCCCCGCGGTGTCGGGAACCGCGCCTTCCAATCCCCGTCGGACCGATCCGTCAACCCCGGACCAACCGGCCACGGACGGAGCCTCCCCACCGGGGCGGCACGTCCCGTGGCCGTTCGCGGCGCGCGGCTCCGGCCACGCGTCCAGATCCAAAACGCGGATATCGCGGCGCGCCCGCGTCCGCCTCAACCGCCGTGGCGCTCCACGAAGCGGGCCAGGATACGAGGTGGAACCCTCACGTCCGCCGCCCGGCACAGGGCGGTCAGCCGGTCCGCGTCCTCGGGCGGAAAATATCCCCGGTCGCGATAGATGCGGATGCGCAGTTCGAACTCCGCCGCGTCCGCCTCCGGATGGAATTGTGTGGCGTAGACGTTCGACTTGTGACGGATCATCTGCACCGGACAGGTTTCGGCTCCGACCAGAACGACGGCGCCGGGAATGGGCTCCTCGGCGGCCTCCTTGTGCCCCACGAACGCCGTCCACTCCAAGCCCAGTCCTTCGAGCAGTGGATCGACCCGGCCCGCCTCAGTCACGACGCAGCGCGCCGTTCCCACGGGTTCGGACCATCGGCCCCGCTCCACATTGCCGCCGAGGTGATGCGCGAGAATGCTCATGCCGTAGCAGCACCCCATGAACGGGATGTCGGCTTCGCAGACCCGCGGCATCAGGGACAGGACGCCGTCCTCGATATTCGCCTCCACCAAGGGTTTTTCGTCGGGCGGATCACTGACGCACCCGGGACCGCCTCCGAGGATGATCCCGGCGTAGCCGTCGAGCGCGGACGGGTCCGGCGGCGGCTCCCGGTCGAGACGCACGCGCTCCACCCGCGCTTCCGCCAAGCCCCCCGCGCGTAGAATCGCCTCGAATTCGCTGTCGGCGGCGGAGTCCTCCGGGCGGACCTGAAGAATAAGGAAACGCTTCATCAAGCCTCAGTGCATCCAGTCCCCGCCCGGGTCAAGGTTGCGCGGTCCCCGCGGCCCCGACGCCGGTCCACTCGGGCCAATCCACGTCACGGAACCAACCCCGCGCGACCCAGCCGAATCGCGGCGGATAATGCGCGCCGAACGCCCTGAGGGAATTCACCCCGCGCGCGGGCGAATCACGCCGCCGCGGCTATGGGTGAGGCACGGGGTTCGCACGCGCCGGCCGCGCGGGACCAGGCCACGGCGACCCGCTCGCGCGAGCCCACGCTATGGTGTCGCCCGTCCCGGCGACCACCGGGACGGACGGCGCCCCGCGCGCCCGCGCGAGCCCCGACGTCCCTCCGGAGGGCCCGGCCCGCGCCGTGCTGATCACGGCGCCCCGCGCGCCCGCGCGAGCCCCGACGTGAGGATTCGCGTCTTGCCGATTTCCACTCGGCGCCCCGCGCGCCCGCGCGAGCCCCCGCTCCGCGCCGACCGCGCGCATCGTGGCCAAACCCGGCCCGCCCCGAGCCGCGATCCACCACCAAATGACCTGCCCAGCGCGCCTCCGCCGACGTCCCGAACAGGGGAATCAACCCCAACCCCGCGTATCAAGGGATCGGATCGATGAGCTGGGAGCCGGAGGCACGGTTGGAATTCACCTCCGTTCCGACCCGCACCGCCCTCAGCGCGCCTTCGGGCGCGGAGCGCATCAACCGGGACGCGCCGTGCCCCGCCTCGCCCAACCAGAGCGCCCAATCGGCGGAAGCGAGCGTCACGGGTTCCCGATGATGAACCGCGCGCATACCGGGGCCGGCGCCCGTGGTGATGATCGCGACAGTGTCCATCGCCCCTTCATCGGTTCCCCAGTTCTGCCAAATGGCGGCGAAGGCGAGCGGACCGCCGTCCGCGTGGTGGATGTGGAACGGCAACCTGTTGCCCTCGTCGTCCTTCCTCCACTCGTAGAAACCGCTCGCCGGAACAATGCAGCGCCGTGTCCGCGCCGCGTCGCGGAAAGCCGGCTTCTCCGCGATGGTCTCTCCCCGGGCGTTGATCAGCAGCGGGCCGTCGGACGGGGATTTGTACCAGCGCGGGATGAACCCCCACCGCATCGCGACGAGCCGTCTCGACGTTTCATCCGAGCGAATCACATGAATCCGGTCCGTCGGGCAGACGTTGTAGTTGGGAACCGTCGGCAGATCGTTGGACGGAAGCGCCTCGAACATCTGCGCCATCACATCGGATGAAACCTTGATCGCGAAACGCCCACACATGCGCGTCAATCCTCCCTGCGTCCATACCGGCCGTCCTTCGAGGCCGGGCGACTCGCGCCTTGGGCGAATCACCGAATCCGACCGGGATTTCCCACGCCGGTCGAACCTCCCTTGCGAATTCGCACACCTTTAATCCAAACGGAACACGCCTTTGTGGAAGGCGGCGGACTCATCCCGCGGAAGTCGATGTGGCGTTCCCCCATTCAGGGCGCCTCCCTCAGCCGTGGTTCAAGCCTTTCAACAAACCCTCGGGCGGAAGCCCCACTCCGCTTTCCGGCGGCCATCATGGCCCGCCCGATCACCCGTCGCCAAGTCCTCGGCGGCGTCCGCCGCCAATGGTATTGCCGGGCGGCCATGACCGGTTTTTCAAGGATGGATGCCGCTGTTCCAAAACAGCCCGCGGGGCGGCCCGGGCGAGTCCGACTCGACCGGAGTCGCGGAAGAGGGGTAGGCTGACCCGGCCCGACGAACCGCCCCAGAATCGAACTCCCTTGACAAGCCCAGCAGTTCCCCCCGCCCCGCCCAACGCAGCCGCGGACGCCCACGACCAAGCCGACATGGCCATCCCCGCCGGAGGCCGCGCCGCTCGGTCCGGCGGTCCCCCTCCAACCGAACCGCCCCTCATCGACTCCCCGGAATACGAAACATACCGCGTCCGGCGGACACGCTCCGGACGGACGCCGTCATCCATGCCGGTTGGCCGGAGACGCGGACGGCCCGGGTTCTGCCGGGACTCCAACCGTCGCCGCCTCCCGTTCGACGCCCGCCCGGGAGACGGGAAATATTCATCCCCGTCCCTCCCTGCGGGCGGGCGGGAAAACAACCGCCGAAGATGCGCCGCGGGGCATGTCGTCCCCGCGTACGGCGAGCGGAACGAGCGCCTCGGAGTTCGACCGGACGGCCTCGCGCCACCCCGGAAAATCCGGCGTGAATGCCGCGTCGCGCACGAACGCTTCCGCCAATGAGACCAACGGGGGAAAGCGGGACCGAAGTCTTGGCGGGCTTGGTGGAACGGGTCACATTCCACAGCCCGGAGAGCGGCTTCTGCGTCCTGCGCGTCAAGGCCAGAGGGCATCGGGATCTGATCGCCGTCGTGGGTCACGCCGCCACGATCTCCGCCGGCGAATGGGTCACGGCCTCCGGGATGTGGCGCAACGATCCCAATCACGGACTGCAGTTTCAAGCCCACTTCCTGAAAACCACGGCACCCTCGACCGTCGAAGGCATCGAAAAGTACCTCGGGTCCGGCATGATCCGGGGCATCGGCCCGGTCTACGCGAAGCGGCTCGTGAAACGGTTCGGGCAGGACGTGTTCGATATCATCGAGGCGGAACCCGGCCGGCTGCGCGAAGTCGACGGGATCGGGCCCATGCGCGCCAAGAAGATCACAGCGGGGTGGGCCGACCAGAAGGTGATTCGGGAAATCATGGTGTTCCTTCACCAAAACGGCGTCGGCACGGCCCGGGCCGTTCGGATATTCAAAACTTACGGAGCGGATTCGGTGCGCGTCATGAGCGAGAATCCTTATCAGTTGGCAAAGGATATCCGGGGTATCGGCTTTCGCACCGCCGACACGATCGCCGGGAAACTCGGCATTGAAAAGACCGCCATGATCCGTGTTCGTTCGGGAATTTCCTTCGCCCTGTCCGAGGCCATGAGCGACGGCCATTGCGGTTTGCCCAAAGCGGATTTGATTGGTTTGGCCCGAAAGCTTCTCGAGGTTCCCACCGACCTCATCGAAAGAGCCCTGTTCGAGGAACTCGCGGAAAAAACGGTCACGGCGGACCAAGTCGCGGGTGCCGAGTGCGTGTTTCTGACGAGGCTCCATCTGGCCGAGCGAGGCATCGCGGATCGGATGAAGCGCATCCGAGGCGCGGCTCCTCCCTGGCCGGATATCGATGCCGACAAGGCCCTGCCATGGGTCGAGCGCAAAACCGGCATCGATCTGGCGGCCAACCAAGTCGAGGCCGTCCGCCTCGCCCTCCGATCCAAGATCATGGTGATCACGGGAGGCCCTGGCGTGGGCAAAACCACGATCGTGAACTCAATCCTCCGCATCCTGGCTGTCAAGGGAGTCAAGCTTCTTCTTTGCGCGCCAACGGGACGCGCGGCTAAGCGAATGACCGAAGCCACGGGGATGCAGGCGAAGACCATCCACCGGCTTCTGGAATTCGATCCGAAATCCTTCGCTTTCAAACGCGACGAAGAAAACCCCCTCGATTGCGACCTGCTGGTAATCGACGAGAGCTCGATGGTCGACGTCCTTTTGATGCAGTCGCTGCTGAAGGCGGTGCCGGACACAGCGGCGTTGCTGGTCGTGGGCGACATTGACCAGTTGCCGTCCGTCGGACCCGGCCAAGTCCTCGCCGACATCATCCGGTCGGGCGCAGTGCCGGTCGTCCGCCTGACGGAGGTGTTCCGCCAAGCGGCCAAGAGCAGGATCATCACGACGGCCCACGACATCAACTCCGGGAGGGTTCCGAACCTCTCGCCGCCCGATGGCGAGACGGACTTCTACTTCGTGCCCGCGTCGGACCCCGAACAGGCGGTGCCAAGGATCATTGAGTTGGTCGCCAAGCGCATTCCGCGGCGCTTCGGCTTCGACCCGATCAGGGACATTCAGGTTCTCTGTCCGATGAACCGTGGCGGCGTCGGCGCTCGATCCCTCAATATCGAGCTTCAAGCCGCGCTGAACCCGGCGGGCGACAGGAAGGTGGAACGGTTCGGGTGGACCTTCGCGCCGGGCGACAAGGTCATGCAGGTCGAGAACGACTACGACAAGGACGTCTACAATGGCGACATTGGAATGGTGGAGGACGTGAACCTGGACGATGCGGAGATCGTCGCGGAGTTCGACGGGCGGAAAGTGACCTATCCCTTCGCCGATTTGGACACGATGGTTCCAGCCTACGCAGCGACTATTCACAAGAGTCAAGGGTCGGAATATCCCGCCATCGTCATCCCGGTCATGACCCAACACTACGCCATGCTGCAGCGCAACCTGATCTACACGGGCGTAACCCGCGGAAAGGGGTTGGTCGTGCTCGTCGGTCAAAGGAAGGCCGTCGAGATCGCCGTGCGAAACGCCTCCGGGAGGCGTAGATGGTCGAAACTAGACGAGTGGCTGGCCGCTCGGTAGCGGATCAAATCCTTGGGGAATGCCCGTATCGGCGCGCTGGTCGGTTCACCCGGCGCGCGGAGCGTTGGCAATCCCGACGATTGCGCCGCAAATTCGTCATCCGTTCTCCGCGCGCGCCGTCGCCGGGGCGGAAGCCGCGTCTCCGGCGACGAATCCGGTTCGCCGCATGCTCGCACGGGATTTTGGCGGTCCTCCCCTGAACCCGCGCGTCAGGTTCACCGGCGCGTCGACATCGGAACAAGCGCCGCGCAGTCCCCCGGACGGCCGTCATCCCCCGCCAAGGCCTCAACGCGTGGGCCACGGGCGCGTGGTTGGGATGCGAACGCCGGTTTCCGGCGCAAGAACACGTCAGTCCTGACAGGCGCCTCCCAGCCGGTTCCCCGCGCAAGCGGGAATCGCGGCACTGTGGTGATTCGGGCAATTCGAATCACCCGGATCTCCACGTGGCGCGGCGCGCATGGAGCCCGCGCGGTTCGGCAACGAGCCGTTTCGGCTCCCTTCGCCAATGGGAGGAGTGGATGTCGACCTGCCCACGAAGCACGGGGGAAACGTGCCCGCCCTGTCGACGCCGCTGGGCATATTGGCCTGGCGGCGGAACGCGCCGCGCCCCCGCGGTGGCTCCAGCCGCCAGCTGAAAAGCATGGAGATCGGTCCGATTCGCGTCCCGATGCGGGACCGTCCAACCATGCCGAGCTCCGGCGGAGACACGGTCGCGCTCTCAAGGCCCCCCCGCCGCCCCGCGCCGCTTGAATATGGATGCCAACTGTGCTATCTTGCCCGCGCTCCCATACCGCCGGTCGCCGCCGTCGTGGAGGTGCCGGGGTTGTTTGGAGGAGCGCACATATGAATTATCACCCGCGTGGCGGACTACTGGAGGAAGGTCACTAATGGCACCGATGCGGCTCGACAACGTTCTCGCCGAAATGGGGCGGCTGAACGACGATGATTCCAAGCGCCAAGAATACATAGAACAAGCGTGCAACCGCATGCTGCACCAACCTACGTTGGGGGCGCAGTTGATCGCCCGAATCTGCGCGGCGGATGATGGCGGTCAGTTGGATTCCCTCCGCGATCTACTATACACTTCCCTGAACTCCGCGCGCATGGCCCGGGAGAGCAATCTGAAGCGGGGCGGCGAATTTTTGAAGGCGCTGGAAGACGCCGTGGAAATGGCCGCCCGACAGGGAAGGATCAACTTGGACCGCAGTTTGTTTCTCTCGAGCATTTGGACCCGCAACAATCTGCAGGCGCCCGCGTCTTTGGAGGTCTCCCCCGAGAAATTGAAAGAAGCTTCGCTTCAGCGGCCAACCGCGCCGGAAGCGGAACGGATGGAAGCCGATGCGGGAGCCGCGGTGAAGGATCTCGTCGACAGCATGGTCATGTCCAATGACGGAGATTCATTCGCGGTGTACGACCAACTGACAGCGACATTTCCCTCCATTGCCCCGGAAGCCCGGGAACAGGCCATCGCTTGGACGGTTTCGGGATCGGAGCCCGTCCACAAGAAGCTGGCATGCTTCTGGCTGTTAAGCCCCGACGCTACAATACGCCTATCCGCGGCCCAAGCCCTCGCGAAGAGTGCTGTCTCAGGCCAACTCCCAGCGGATGTCGCGGGGAGACTTGTGACGCTGCGCAGTTGGATGCCAATAGACGAGGCCCGTGCCACGGTGGATCAGATACTCAAGACAGCATTGCGGTCCGGGACGTCGAAAGCGCCCGCGATAAAGCCTTGGAATGCCCGCTCCGTCACCGTCACTCTCCAGGACGGGGCCGGCGCACAGAGTGTCGTGATGGCTCTTCAGTCGGGCAGAAAACGGTATGTCGCGATGCTGTTATTGAAACACGGCTTCGGGGTCAAGGACATCATTCTGCATCGCGCCTCGTCGGCGATGGAGCAGAATATGCTTATTGAAGCGATGAACGTGATTCCCGGTCACGCGGTCCCACTTCCTTGGCTCGAGAATTTCCTGGCCATGTCGATGGCCGAGGGGCTCGCCCACGGCAACAGCCCCCACCCGGGGCTTGTTGAGGTGGCCGACCTTTGCGGATTCAAAGATCTCCGTCCCAAGGAAATCACGACCCAGGAACTGATCGACTCTCTGCCGGCGGCGAAAAGCGTCCGTGCGCTCGGCCCGAAAAAGCGGGGAAACCTCGTCGACGCCAGCGAAGATTGGTGGCAGGAGCACGATGTCGTGAAAAGCTGGTTTGAGCATGGCGACGACGCCTCGGAGATTCTCGAGGCCAAGGGAGTTGAAGGACCGGACACCGAGGTGCCCGAACTATGGCAATGGATGCGCACCCGCAATGACTTTTGGGCCCGGCACATCGCCAAGGGGGCGGACCTTCTCGCGGCCGCCGGTCATCCCGACGCGGAGAGTTTCACCGCGGTCGCGCTCGTCCTCGCCGAGGGGATGGACATGAAAAAAATTCCCGTCATGCGCCATGTGCACCACGGCACCATCGGGATGTGGGTGTATGATAAACTGGACGTGGGCGATGAACGTGTTCACATTGTGAGTGAAGCCGAAATCGGCAACGCCGATGAGGATTATGATGTGGATATCTCTCCCGAACAACCGGGCGAGTTGAACAACATTTTAAAGCACGTCAAACTCACGGTCGAATGGGTCGACGGATTTATGATGATGGTCATGCGCGCCACGGAGAAAATTCCCCCGGAATCTTGTCTGGCCGTTTTGTTCAAACGCATGAAGGTGGTCGAGGATGAGCCGGAAGGCGAGCGCCTCCATGATTTACTCTTTTTGCGGGCAATCGCATGCGCGGTGTATTTTACGCATCAGGAACAGCTAGTTGAATACATGCGCGGCATTGACGATGTGGGCATGCGCCAATGGGCGGCCGGCTTCGGAGACGCCATCAAAGAATTCAAGGAATTCTGGCCGACGAAGTCGAGAACTCCGCAGGATCGAAAATGGATCAAACGGGTCGCCGCCGCCAAAAATACGGACTTCACCGACGACGAACTGTTGGAGTTGTGTGGCTGGCTCGTCGTCGGCTGGACCGGGTAGTCCACTTCCCTTGAACATCCACAGCTCCCTCGGCGCGGGCATCGAACCACCAACTTCGCGGGATGCGCGCCGTCTGTAAGCGCGACCCGGACGCACCCACCGCGACAAAGCTCAACATCTAAGGTCGAAGGTGAACTGAATACCTCCGCGTCCAAGGGGGCGTCCCAAGATCTTGGCGGCATCACGCCACGTCCGAAGGCCCGGCCCGGAAGCGACCGGACGCCGTTCCTGTCGCGGCGTCGACATGGATTGTGCGGGCAACACGATGGAACCTTGCCTCGTCTTGGCCTCATGCACTTTGCGCGGTTGCGGGGAAGCATGCCGGGGCGGATCGTCCTTGTCTGACGCGACAGCCTTTCCGCCGGGATTCCGGACTTCCCCACATGACGCGAACATCAAACGGAGCCTCGGCGTCTATCCCGCGTTCCCCTGAGGCGGCGGGTGGACTTCCGGGCGACCACCCCATCCAGAACTCACCGGGAGATCGGGGTGGGGGCGGTTCGACAGCAAGCCCTTCCGATGCTTCTGAAGTGATGGAGCGCGCATCGGGCGGAAGTCCCCGCGATCCGGATTTTCCAAGCGCGGAGTCGTGGGCAACGCCACGATCGGGACGCTTATCAAAACGGCTTCGGTCAATTGGAACCACCGCGGCGGGGTTGACCCCCGGCGACCACAGCCCGCCGCCGGAGCCGCGTTGCCAAGACCCCAACTCGCCGCCGGAACCAATACCGAGCGAGCGACGAATCCCTGTCCGTCGCAAGGGTCTGACACCACCGCGGGCCAGCTTCGCCCCAGCTGATGTCCAACGGAACGGGTTGCGCCCCATCCAGCGTCAACGAAGAAGGCGCGGCGATATCGGGGTTGGTTGCGGGAGCAGGATTTGAACCTGCGACCTTCAGGTTATGAGCCTGACGAGCTACCGGACTGCTCCATCCCGCGCCAACAAACGGCGTATAATCCAGCGGTCGGGGGAGACGCAAGCGCCGCGGAGCGAGAATTTTCATTTTTTTTTCGCGGCGGCGATTCCGCGGGGCGAATCACCCCATCGGGCCAGCCGGGCCACGGTTCCCTTGCCACACCCCGGAATCGCAACCGGCGCTCAAGTCCTCGACGCTCCCCTCGGGCTTGGCCCCGCCGACGCACGGACTGCGTGGCGAACCCGGCGCGGTCAGTGGTGGCCCGAGGTCTCCGACACCCGAAGGGCTGCCCGCACACCATCTCATGGAGCCTGAAGCCGTACCCGTCCTCCCACCCCGCCGCGCTTGAACCTTCGCCGATTTGCATGTTCGTGGGGTCCGTTGCCGGTTTCCGTCCTATTCATCCACCAACTGCCGGGTCGGCTCGCGCACCGCCGCCTGGGAGTCGGCAATCACCTGTCAAATCCGGCGCGACCGTTCGGCTTCATGGTATCTTCCTCCGAAAGGAATCGCACGGTGGTCGTCGGCAGCCAAAATCAATGATCTCTGATCATGAAAAGCCGCGATGCCGCCAAGGCTGAGACGTGGACCGAATTGGCGGCTCCGCCCCGCCGCGCGCGCGAAGTGGATTCGCCACCAGACGCGCGGGAGAATAAGCGCCTCTCGGCCAGTCTTGGCCAACCTCGGAGCGGCCCGATTGACAATCAATGTGGGCGGGTCGAGCGGCCAAAATCTTCGTTCCCCCGCGATGCCACCGGTAATTCTCGACTTGGCCCGTCGGCGGGGGCAAACCGGGCGGGACCGCGGTCCACATGCGAAGCCGTTGCCGATTGGTGTGGCCACATTG
>JANQKA010000200.1 GCA_028281405.1 Hasllibacter sp.
ATCCTGCGCTTCGCGGTGTCGGGTAGGATGACGATGGGGGATTCCAGACCCTTCGCGCCATGGACGGTCATCACGCGGATCAGGCCACCGGAGGATGAAAGACTGCGTTTCACCTCGACGTCGTCCGACGACAGCCACGTCAGGAAGCCATCGAGGCTCGGCGCGTCCACGCTCTCGAATTTGAGGGCGAGCTCGATCAGCGCCTCGATTCCGTCGCGCGCCTCAGCTCCCAGCCGGGATAGAAGGCGCAATCGGCCGCCGTGCCGCGTGAGGAGGCGTTCGATCAATTCGTGCGGACGCAGGTAATCGACCTGAGCCCGAAGATCTTCGAAAACCGCGGCCGACTTCCGGTGGTGTTCCTCCGTCCCCGAAAACAGCGCGTGCAGCAGCCCGCCTTCCCGGGACGCGGCCAGATCGTGGAGCATCCGCTCGGTCCAGCCGAACAGGGGGGACTTTAACGCTGCGGCGAGCGACAGGTCGTCCGACGGGGTGGAGATCACGCTCAGGACCGCGGTCAGATCCTTGACGGCCAGTTCGGCGCCCACCTTCAGCCGGTCGGCCCCGGCGATCGGAAGGTTCATTTCCTTGCAGGCGGAAATTATCTCGCGGAACACGCCGCCGGTCCTTCTTTGCACCAGCACCATGATGTCGCCGGCGGTGATTGGACGCGCCCCTCCCTTTCCGTCCGGCAGCGGAGAGCCGATCATGTTCCGGATTTGACGCGCGACGGTCTTGGCCAGCATCACGGTCGGATCCCCGGGATTGGGGCGGTCCAGCGGATCGAACCAATCCCCGTCCTCCCGCTTCTCGGGTGGCGGAAAGGGTGGCCAAAGGTCGACGCGTCCCGGCAGTTCGGTCTTGAACGCCTTGTGCGGGTCGGCCCCCCGGTCGGCGGCCACGCCGATGACGGGGCCGTGCTGATTCGCGAAAATGTCGTCCACCAGTGTCAGGATCGGCGGTGCGGAGCGGAAGGAGTACAGGAGGGAGCGGTCTTGGAGGGAATGCCCGATTTTCCGGTAGGCCTCCCCGAAGTGGTCGCGCATGTTGGCGAATTCCTGCGGGGCCGCTCCTTGGAACGAATAGATCGACTGCTTGGGATCCCCCACGGCGAACACGGTGCGGACAATGTCCCTCGCCCCCTCACCGACGGTGAATTCCGCCGTGAGAAGCCGGATGAGCTCCCACTGCTCCGGGGAGGTGTCCTGGGCTTCGTCGACCAAAAGGTGGTCGAGGCCGCCGTCCAGCCGGTAAAGCACCCAGGCCGCCACGCCGGTGTCCGACAGGAGGCGGCGGGATTTGAAGATCAGGTCGTCGAAATCGACCAGCCCCCGTTGGCTTTTCCGTTCCTCGAAGGCGGTGACGAAAGCGTGGGCGAAGTCGAATATCCGCTCCGAATCCGCCGCGCAGCGCACGCTGAACCTCCGGTCCCTCGCGGCGAGGAGGGGGTCGAGGAAGGAGAGCATGTCCTCGCTGAGCTCGTCTCCGAACGCATCCTTCGCGGTCAAGGACAGTATCGATTTCCTGGGCTCGCCCTTCATGGTCAGGTAGGCGTCGCACAGGGCGTCGAACGCTTCGACGTCTCCGGGGCCCCTCTCCAGCGACATCGCGAGCGCGTCCCTGAGCCGGGCGTCGCCCTTTCCGAAGCCCGTGACGCGCTCGACTGCCCTCAGTCGCTCCAGAGCTTTCTCTAAAATCGGCGGCCAATTCGTCCCGAACGCGGTGGCGACGGCGTCGCTTTCGGTTTCGCCCGGCGACACGCCGAGGGCCGCGGAGATGTTCCCCCGCGAATTTCCGTCGAGAAAGGCGGCTTTGAATTTCACCACGTCGGACAAAAATCCGGACAGTTCCGTCTCGGGAACCAATCGCGCGAGTCCGGTCACGAAATGCCCGTCCGGCCCGTCGGCGATCTCCTCCAGGATTTCGGATTGGAGCACCGCCGCGGATCTTTCGTCGGCCTCTGAAAAGGACGGGGAAACGCCCGCCTCGACGGGAAACCGGCGCAGAAGCGAGGCGCAGAACGAATGGATTGTCTGAACCTTCAGCCCGCCCGGGGTTTCGATGGCCTTGGCGAACAGCGTCCTGGCGTCCGCCCTCCGTTCGGGCGAGTTGTCTTCCGCCTCGACGCCGAGCTCCTCCAAATCCCGGCGCAGGTCGTCGTCGTCGAGCATGACCCACCCCGAGAGCCGCGCGAACAGCCGGTTCTGCATCTCGGCGGCGGCGGCCTTGGTGTAGGTCAGGCACAGGATCCGTTCCGGCGGGACGCCGGACAGCAAAAGGCGCGCGGCGCGGTCGATGAGCACGCGGGTCTTGCCGCTGCCCGCGTTGGCCGAAAGCCATGTTGAACGGTCGGGATGCGAGGCTTGGACCTGCGCTTCGGTCGCTTCGTCGCGATTCACCATCGCTCGGTCTCCGCTGCGTCCGTCGGCGACCATTCCCCGTATCGGGACAGATGATCGTAATCGCCCTCGTCGCTGTCCCTTTGGAAACGCCTCCGGGCCAGATACCCCTGTTCGGGCTTGGAATACGCGGCGATCAATTGAAGGAGTTCCGTGAGCGTTTGGTCCGATTCGCCGGGTTTGAGTTCGTGGTCGTTTTGGACCGGGTTTTTTCCCAGGCCGATGTGGGAGATCCTGGACACGCGCGCCTTGGGGATTTTTTCGAACCCGCCCTTCTCCATCATCATCGCCTCGAGGTGCAGTTGCTTGTCGAAGAATTGCATGACCGATTTGGTGGGGGGGTTGCCGCTTTTGTAGTCGTAGATCGCCAGCGTGCCGTCTTCGAGGCGGTCCACCCTGTCGGCCTTCGCGATGAGCGAGAAGTTCAAGTCGGGAAGGGCGAATTCGCCCTCCGCCTCCAATTCCAGGACCGTTTGGGATCCGCGTCTCTCCAATTCCTTCTCGACGAACCAATCCGCAACGTTGTCGATCCGCGCCGCCCAATAGCGGCGGGACGACGGCCAGGGAACATTCTCCTCCAGAACGTCGTCGGAAATTCGCCTCAGGCGGCCGGCGGGGTCACTTGGCCAGTCCTTCCGTGCCTCGTCGATGAATTTCTCGAGAATTTCGTGCATCGCGATGCCCCGCAACAGGGCGCCTGGTTCGGGCATGAGGGGGGCGAGTGGATAGAGACGCAGGACGTGACGCGCGTAGACCGCGTATGGATCCCGGATCAGACGCTGAATGCTGGTCACGGACAATTTTGAGGGCCGGGCCGCGACGGGAGGCGCGGGGCAAGGCCTCGGGGCGCGGGGCGTATCCCCGCGCGGCGTGTCGACCTCGTGCGCGA
>JANQKA010000266.1 GCA_028281405.1 Hasllibacter sp.
CGAACGCGGGGCTGGCACCGGCGCGTGGTGGTTCTCCCCGAGGGTACTTCAGTCGTCGCCGCGGGGAAGCGCGAACGGCGGGGTTGAACCCGTGGGCAACGGAATTTAGAAGCGGGAAAACCAATGGAGGTCACATGGCCGGTCTCACGATTCGCAATTTCGACGAAGTTCTGAAGCGCCGCCTTCGCGTACGCGCGGCCGAAAACGATCGGTCGATGCAGGACGAAGCACAGGAAATCCTGCGCAAGGCTCTTGTAAATCCCAGGACAACCGAGGATATGATCTTGTCAATCAAGCGCGGATTCGCCGAAATTGGCTTGGTGGATGTCATTGTGCCGTCACGCAATTCGGAAGACCCGACAATAAAATTCGTGTTCGCCGATGACATCGAAGATTGATTCTCCTTGACACAATCGAAGTTTCGAAGTTACTGGGTTTGGAGCCGAATCCGGTTGTTCTGATTTGGTCGAGTGAATCGTCTCAGACGAATTGTGTTTCGTGCCGTTGGGCCGGCCGAGTTGTGGAGGGGCGTCTCCTCAATGCCGTGGGGTATTAAGCGCGAAAGGATGGCCGCGAAGGTCGGAGGCTTGTTTTGGAGGATATCGATGGTCGGGTGTTACCGTTCGATCCCGGAGCAACCTTCATGTTCGGCGCAATTTCGGTTGCCAAGAAGCCCGGAGGACGGCCAATCGGCGTGTTCCATTGGCTCATCGCCGCGAAGGCCAACGTTCGCGGGGCCGCGGTTGCCACCCGCGACGTGTCCGATTCCAAGGGTGTGGCGTGGAGGTGGCCAACACTTGGAATTTCAATGTGAGGGTCCGGACAATGTGAGCGATGGGTCGGAGAGCACGGGGCGCCGAAGGCGCGCGTCCTTTGCTGGAAGGGGAACCGCGGTGACCCAAAGCCATGTGGACGCGCCTCCACACTCTCTCCGGGGGCAATCGCCGCCGGCAGGCGACCGAGCGGGAAACGCCGCGGCGTCGGGGCAAGGTGTTCGGCCCGCCCGCTGGCCGAAGACCCAATTCGACCACTCGTCCATCGAGCGAAGAGCGGTTCACGCCCGAACAAGCCGCGTCCAAAGGTGCAAGGCCCGGACATAAGAGGACGGTTCGGTCGAACCATGCCGGTCATCCATGCGCGGTCGCGATGCGTGGAGCTACTGTACCGCCCCAAGCGGATGTTCCAGTCATGATGGCGTTCCGTGCGAGCGTGTTTGAGGTGTTGGGCGGGATTCGTTTGAAATCCGTCACTCCGAGGGTGCCTCAACGGGAGTCTCATTCGTCTGGCACAGTACGCCACCGCCCTCCGGGGCGGGGTACTTCGAGACCGCCCCCGACCGTGCCTCGGCGTCGAGGGCGGGCGGAGAAAGGAGGCTGGTCGACAATGACGTCGCCGGATGCCCGCCAAAGCGAATTCGTGGATTTCGAGACTTGCGCGCGGCGCCCAATCGGAATCGGGGCGCCGCCTTGGAAAGCGCCGCGGTGAGGATCCGGCGGAGGCGAAGGCGATTCCTGCGCGGGATTGGTATCGCCAACGTGGGCGAAGCACGTTCCGATTTGGGCCGAAGTGAACGCGGGGTTGGTCACCGGCGCGTGGAGGGCTTTCCGGCGGGTATCAACGGCCTTCGTCGCGGGGAATCGCTATCGGCGGGGTTGATCCCGTGGGCACCGGAGCCTAAGGTCGGGAAAACCAGATGAGGTCATCATGGCCAGTCTCACGATTCGCAATTTCGACGAGGTGTTGAAGCGCCGCCTTCGCGTCCGCGCGGCCGAATACGATCGGACGATGCAGGACGAAGCTCGGGAAATCCTGCGCAAGGCCCTTGCAACGCCTCAGGAATCCAAGGACCTGGTTGCGGCGATCAAGAACCTATTCGCCGACCTTGGCGGGGTGAAGCTCCACCTGCCGCCACGCGATTCGATTCACGAGGATCCGAAATTTGTGTTCCCAGAGGACCGTGCGGAGTGATCCTTCTCGACACGAACGTTGTATCGGAGGTTTTGGA
>JANQKA010000300.1 GCA_028281405.1 Hasllibacter sp.
CGAATCGGGGCGGTTCTCCCGGCGGAGTTCGCGCCGGCGACGGCGCCCGAGACCAACCGACCGATGGGCGGAACACCGATGCGGACGCACGTCGGGAGGGGCGCGCGCCCGACCGGCCCCCACGGGATTCGAATCGGGGCGGCTCTCCCGACGGGGTTCGCGCCGGCGACGGCGCCCGCTTATCCCTCGTCGAGGCGGGAAAGCCGCATCGGTTCCGTCGCGGTCAAGGCTCCGGAAAAGGGAATCCCCCTCTCCGCCCATTTCCCCTGATTTCTTCGGCCGACGGCCAGGACCGGTGACCCAAGTTTCGGCCCTTGACGGAAAGGGATGAGGAGTGGATTTCTCCGGGCATGACCGCTCCCGCCCCGGGAAAGCGGTCATGCCATCCCCGGACTTTCCCATAAGGGCTTCGGGCGGGACGTCCATGATCTTGTCCCGGTTCCGTTTCGGGCCGTGGATTGTCCGCCCGGCGTAATTCGTCCGCGCGGGATGCCGGCGCGCTCTCCGTGGCGATTCCGTTCGACGGTCCCGCCTCCGCGCGCCCGATCAACTCCCCGACCGGGACTCGAGGCCAAATCCAGATCGACGGAAATGCGATTTCGACCACGCGGACCACAGTGGAGCGACGGAGATTTCGAAGGAATCGCGACGCGGGTGGCGGGAGCGCTCAACGCCAACCGTTGGTGGCCGCCAATACGAACTTCAAACAGGGATGAGTTCCCGCCAAAGTCGCCGCGCCTCCATTCAATCCGATTGGGCCGGGGCCGGTACACCACCGGCCCCGAACCAACCAGCTGGGCGGGTCGACTTCCGGCACGCGGCGATGGCCATCCAACGCGCGGTTGCTTCGGCCTCCGCCCGGTTCGTCCACGCGCGGCGTTTCGCTTCCCGCGTCCCCCGGGAAACGCGCGGTCGATCGACGACCCGCCCGCATCGTAGGTCTCCGTCCCGCATTCAGCCGGGCGCAAGATCCCGCGCCCGCCTCTCCCGTCCAGTTCGCGACGCCGCCCCACGACGGTCCTATCCCGGTGAAACCCGCGTGGAGCGCGGTGGCGGCGGATGAAATTCCGCGCCCCGCCCGGTCGAAATCCGCATCGACTCCCGAGGGCTTGAATTGGGCCGCGATCATCGGGCACCCTGCACGGAACGCGCGGGCGACCGACGCCCGGCCCTTCACCGCGATCACCGCCCCTCGGGAAGACGCGGCCGCATGCCGCGCCTCCCGCCGAACGAAAGGCTCCCCAAGCCCCACGTCGCTCTCGTCACCGGAGCCAATCATGGACTCGGACCATCCTTGGTGAAGGTTCTCGCGGGCCGGCTCCGCCCGGAGGACACCGTATATCTGTCGGCCCGCTCGGAAGAGAGGGGAAAAGCCTCCCTCGCGACCATCCCGCCAGGGCCCGCTTTCTCCGGATGAACATGACGGACCCCGCATCCATCGCCGCCTCGGCGACGCACCCCGAGGCCGAACACGGCCACGTCGACATCGTCGCGTCCAACGCCGCCGCCCGCATCGCGAAGGATGCCCCGCAATCCGGGCAGGTCCGCGGCTTCGTGGCCACCAACAGCCATGGATCCCGCGAGTTAGTCGGCGCTCTGGAGCCGATTTTGAGCGAAAACGCCCGGTACGCGATGGTCGCGAGTTCGTTCGGCCGGTTGAGCCGCCTCGACCCGCGGCTTCGTCCGCTGTTCGACACGGAGATTCGCTCGCTGGACGAAATCGAGGAAGCGATGGACCGGTATGTCGAGGCGGCGGAGGCTGGACGTGCTTCCGAAGACGGCTGGCCCGACTGGATCGACATACCATCCAAGGTCGGGCGGGTCGCGACCGCCCTGGTCGCGGCCCGGGAAATTTCAAAATCGCGGCCCGAAGACGGCATACTCGTGAACGCTGACTGTCCGGGCTTGATGGACACCGAAGCGTCCCGCCCCTGGTTCGACGACATGTCCGGCGCCGCGTCCTCCGACGAAGCGGCCGTCCCCGTGGTCGATTTTCCGCTCACCGGCGCCGGTACGACCCGGCCTTCGGGGCAACTGGTGCAATTCGGAAGGATACTGCCATGGCTTTGACGTCACCGAATCCGATGCATCGGGCGCCGGCACCAAGGATTGGAAATTCAATGATTCGTTCAAATTTCGATAAGTTCTCCATTCTTCACCGACCAACCGCCACACCAGCAGTGTCCGCAGAAGACAAGACCCAATTCCACTGCCACAGTTGCCGTACCCATGATTCGATCAACATCGTCACAATCTCTCTGCACACAGTCGAGCCGCTCCAATCATCCCGAAAACGCGGTTTGCTTGGTATCAAATGTCGAGATAATGCACCGCGCTCACGGCTCCATCACTCCCCTACCGGGGCGGCAAATCTTTGGCGAGTGTTGGGACGAAGGACGACTGAGAATCAGATAGCCACGGAGAATGCGCTGGCGGGAGCGGCCCGACCTCGCCGCGCATCCCGCATCGGACCCGCGGATCGATTGGGTCACAGAGAGAACATTATCCGATTACGAATGCAACTATATTTTGGGGCACGGGTGCAGATCACGACGTGGTTCGACTAGGGCCTGTTGACATTCGAATCCATCGGTTCGGGATCTTGCAACGCGTCGACCGGAAGCGGGTGGTGGTGATTCGCTCATCGCTCCGGGGTATTTTGCTGAGTCCGCAGCGAGCCACCAGGGAGACACGAATCCAGCGGACGCCTGTGTACGCAGGACGGGACATGCGACCGGGCTAAACATTGACATTCGCGAACGGCCGGTGACACCGTGGTGATTCGCGATTCGCACCGAGGTGCATTGCGGAGCCCGCAGCGGGCCACCAAGGCGAACAGAAGTCGGCGGAATCCCGTGTACCGCAGGACGAGACTTGGGAACAATCCGAATTCCTGCATACGCGAACGATTATCGTCGGCAGTGATCCGCCGTAAAGGTCAACAGGCCTTAGACCGACAGCAACCTCGCGGCCCTCTGGGTACCACATGGATGCTCGACGCAGGGAAATGAATGTCAACAAGCCCCTGGAGGCAAATCTTAGTATCTGAAGTAGATGTCGCATGGTCAGCGAATCACCTGCCGGAACGGTCCGCCGTCCCCTATACGGAAGAACAAACCAGGGGGCGCGGGTCGGGAGGACCGCCCCTATCAGAACGAACCACACCAGTGTGCCAACTGCACGACCGAAGAAACCTTCCCGGTTCCCCTGTGGAGACGGCTCTCAGCGTCACAATCCTCGCTGACGGGAAGGAGATCCACAACTGACGTGAACCGACCAGGGATGGCCAACCCAACGAACAAGTGAAAGACCACTGAATTCACTTTGAATGTCTAAATATAGTGTCCGATCCGCATTATGCGCAATATATAGTGTTTCCGCATAGTCAAAAAAAATCCTCGCCAACCCAAAATTATGCAATTTTTGACTTTCCCCGACCAAAAAATCTGCTAGAAGCCGAGCGAATCACCCGTACTCGGATCTTGGACATCAACATGAAATTTCGACGCGCAGAGTTGAACGACTCGGTCAAGTCTCTGATCGACGCCCCCGATGACGAGGACCGTTGCGTCGGGCAAAACTATCTGATCGAGGAAAACGTCTCCGACCGGCGGTTGGACGATGTGGAGGGCTTTCTACCGAATTCGAAGGACGTGCGCACCGTCGTGGAGCATTACTTCGACGCCAGCGTTGAGGGATCAACAAGGAGTCATAGATCCTCCACCTTCGACGATGATGTCAACGGCTTGGCTTTGTTGCCGAACAACTTGGAACCGACCCAGAAGATCATCCGTGTCGAGAGGGTCGACCGGCATATCGCACCCACAGGAGAACTCAAATTTGACGAATTGATTTCGTCCTTAAAGGACCGAGACCAGAAGCGCCTTTCAGACCTTACGAATCGAATGCTGAACTATCCGGGATCCCGGCCATGGTTTGCCACCTTGAAAGAGGATGTCGCCGACGATCTATCAAAAAAGGACTGGCTGCAAATTATTATCGATCGCCTCGGCTTGTTCCACCATTACCCCTATGTATCAAGTCCGACACCAATTTTCGCGCTCATGGAATATTCCGCCGCCGAGGTCATTGAGCAAGGAAATGCCCAAGGAATTAGACGATGTTTTGCAATTCCAACCGTTCTGGAATCTCAGGACTCCCCTGCATTTATGCCCGTGCCGAATAAGACGGCACATGGAAGAACCGTTGATCTTCGCGAACGATTTCCACACCAACCCAGCGCAAGGGAAATTCTACATATCCGCTTCGAGTACTCGTGGGACCATGTGAAACGGATTAAAAAATGGCCCGGTGCAGAAACGCCGGAAATTATGTCCGCCCGAAGCCGCCATTTGCCGCTTTTGCGGACTGAAACGGGGCGCGACGACTTTGGAAAAATAAGACAAGGATCACCGTCATGAACGTTCATTCCATTTTGAGGGAATGGAAGGCCAACCTCCGGGACGACGGAGCGGCCGCGCTCAAGAAACTTCTGAAGCGCAAAGCATCCCTCGCCAGCCTTTCCGCGGCCGAGCCAGACGACGCAGTGAGTGTGATTTATCATTTGGATGGATATGATCCAGATGTAGTTCACGGCCTTGATCAGGGATGCGCATCCCTATGCAAAGAATATCTTGCCACGCTCTTGCAGCGAAGGGATCCGGACTTCGAATTCGAGATTCCGAGGCTAAGGCACCTCCTGATAATCATTCGGAGGTTACTCCCCGAGCAAACAATCGTCGATTTTCATCGTCGTTTCCATTTGTGGAATGCTTTTTTCGAAAATTTCGTTGTCGAGCCATATTTGGATCTGCGACGGGAGTACTTCACGGTTCTCGCCTTCAGTCAGCACATCGCGGCGAGGCATGGATTAGCCCCTCGACAACTGATGCCGCTTTGGCTCACGGTCTGCGCCGAGAGCGGCGATGCCGGTCGCTACGACAAGAGCTACTTGCGGGTGGGCATATTGGGGCTAACCCGTCTGCCGCTTGGAGACGATCCCAACGCGAATGCGGATATTGCGTTGCAAGGGCTCACGCGCTGGGCGGTGGCTCAGCGACCGAGCGAAGAGGAATTCGATACTCAATGGACCCTCTTTAAGGATAAATTCACCCACGATCCCGAATTTTGGGTGAATCGCGTTCATAAAGCCATTGCGAACGCAGAGAGGAATATAACCGAGCGGGCGGGAAATGAAACATCCTTTCCAATCGCCCAATGGTGGCGGAACGACGTCGGAATAAAGACCGATGCTCATCCCTCAAAACACCGCAAATATGCTCCCGATCCCGTAATTCCGAACGAGTGGAAATCGATTTTGTCGGGCGTCGACCAACCGCTAATCAAGATATCTCCAAAAATCGAATCCGTGATTGGAAGGCAACAAAGTTATGCCGACGCGACAGGAGATGTGCTTTATCTCGTACAAACCGCCTGCAATTTCGGGATGCGGTTGATTCAGAATTCTTCGGCAGGCGAACGAATTGAACGGGGTAAGCTTGCCACGTCTCTGGCAACAAAAGCATTTGAATACGATCCGTTCAATGTGTATGCATGGTCATTGATGATGTCGGCTTTGACCGCCGCAGGGCGAGTTCAAGATGCCGCGTTAATCGGATGGGAGGCTGTTCGACGTTTTCCCGAGAATGTCCAATGGCGGACGCAACTCGCTAGTGTTCTCGCCGAAAGCATGGGCGAGCCGCACGAAGCCGTCAGCCTCCTGAGGGAAACGGTCGAAATCTTTCCCGAAAATTCGTACGCGCGGTCGCAACTCGCGACGATTCTCGCGGACGACCTTCAATCTTATGAAGAGGCAAAGGCAATTTTGAGCCAAGCGGTTTCCAATCTTTCGGATAAAGATGTTCCTCGTAACTTATTGGTCAAACTCAATCATGGTCGCCGATTGCGTAGAAACGTTCCCTCCGATCTCAAGATCGAGGACAGGAGCAGCATTGATCTGTCGACCGCCTCTGCAAGGCGGCAATTGTTTCTACACGAAGCAGGACTGACCAAGGAGGACGACATCGGATCGTTTATGCGGAACAAAGACCAAAGCGCCTATGAAACTTATGTGGCCGAAAGGGTGGGTGCGTCAGATTTGCCGTTCAAGACAACTTTCGCCATCGCGTTTGACCACGCGATTCGAAAAGCCGACCCATCCGCTCTTCGCGATCTGATTGGACGCTCCCGTCCGCTGGAGCGGAGTTTGATCGAACGGGCCATCGCTGAAAGCGAGGGGAAAGTGGTCTCCTTTCCAGGCGTTTTGCCCGACACGAAGTACAACGATCGCCTGCAAGAATTGAACGAGGCCCTACGGCAAAATGGCGGGTGCCGGCGGCACAGGTTGCTGTTGCTTAGGGACTTCGCGGCATCCGATCTTTCCACGGACCAGGCTCCATTAGCGGCTTGACTCCCAATGGTGTTCACGCGCACATTATGCGCTCAAATCAACGACGCCGGTGGCATTGGGCGAGTCCGTCACCGTGTCGTCGAATCCGCTCTCGTAAGAAACTCACGATGTCGGCGGTCTCGCGGACCTGGCCCCGATGTCGTCCACATCCCCGCGTCCACTTTCCGAATTCTCCCCCGCGCAGCAACCGCACACCCGTGAAAATATGCCCGAGGCGGATCGGGACGGGGCACGGCCTCTTCAATTTTCCTTCTTTTGGAGCAAGGCTACACTTGTAATTTCGCCAAATCCGCTTCAGATTTACGCGACGCGTGGGGCGAGATCCGATTTTTTTATCTGTTCATATGCTGTCGCTGATTCCACTCTCCCTCGTATCCCCGAAGTCTATTGGGGAGACGAGAATTGAATCCTGCAGCGCTGGATCTTGTTTGAAACTGGCGCGACTTTCCACGCTCCGCAATGTATAAAACTGACCGCTGGGACGTCCGCTCAAAATGCTACATGGAACACGACACGGAAATTCATCCTCAATGAAACATGTAGACGCAAAGAGCCGCCGCAAGTGATGGCGGCGCGGCGGGAAACAGGGACCGGAATAGACGCTTCCCCCTCAGGATCGAATACCAGGCGCAGGTCGCCAGCATGAACGCGCAGGACAGAACCGCCCAGAAGAGAATCGCCGGAGCGACCAGAAACGCCACAACTCCGATCAAGGCGGGACCCCCCGCCCCGAACTTCGCCAATCCCGGAATTCGACCGTTGCCCAGCGAGAGGGCGGCCCAAAACAGGACGCCCGAAAGCAGGCGAAGGATCGTGTCGAACAAAGCGGCGAAGAGACAGCTGTGAAGGAAAGCCAGCGCGAAGAGGGCCGCCAGCGTCTCCAATTCGATCTCGAGCTTCCTCAAGTCGATCAGGAACAAGCGTGACGACGCCACGACCATCCCGGACGTGAGAAGCGCGCCGAGCCAGTCGGTCGCCGCGGTTGGAATTCCCGTCAATCCTTCCATATGACGACGTCCCGCTTTCGGAACGACGCGGTCATCGCCACGCAAAATCTGGGATCCATCGCGAATTCGCATATCGACGAGGGAATTCGGGATCCATGGGCCGCGACCGCGTCGGTCATCGCGAACACGATGAGTTCCCTCTGCAGTTCGTCGATTTTTATCATCAAGGCCCGCCTACTTTCGAGTTCCCGCGCGATTCGCTTGATTTCGGTGATGTTCGGATCTTCTCCTGAATCCTCCGAAAAAAGCCCCGGGCCGGTTCCCGCGTCGCTTCCGTGGTCGCCGCGGGGGCCTTCGCCGTCTTGCGGATCCCCGTCGGGGGCGGTCGTCGACGCTTCCCACGAGTCGGAATTCGCCTCTCCCGCGGGGTATTCGGGCGAACGAGTGATCCCGTCGGCCGCGGCGCCTCCGGCGATCAGGAATAGCGTCAGGATGATGGCGGGGATTCCTATCATGGTCAGTCTCCTATGAACACGCGGTCCGCGATGACACTTTCGGCCTCGATGCTGCCCGCGTTGAGTTGGATATAGTCGCCGGAGCCAAGGAACACCGAGCCCCCCGAGAAAGTCGTTGTCGAAAGGTCGGAGAAGGAGGCGTCGCCGCCGGTGATGCTCCGCGCCGCCAAGTCGCCGCGCACGACCGCGGTGACCGCGTCCAGGACGTTCGACACGGTGGCGTTGTCGACTGACATCTCGTCGGAGACGACCCGGTCGGTCAGGATCTCCCCCACCATGGCGTCCCCGGTGGACGCGATCTCGTCCGCGGTCAACCTGCCCGCGACGGTCATCTCGTCTTCGACATTGAAATTCCTGGCCTCCACCGTCAGCGCGTTGTCGATGGCGAAGCCTCCCATGTCGAGGTCGGCCAGCATCCGGTTGAGTTCCGGACGCCCCGGAATCTCGATGCGGTGAAGATAAGGATCAACGTCCGTGTCGAAGGACACCCTGCGGATGACGCCGATGTTGCCCGTGAGGTCTTCGCCGGTCAGGGCCGCGATCTCGGGAATCTCGAGGCTGAAATCCCAACCGCTCAGGTTGTTCGGATCGTGCGCCTGTATCTTTCCCGCGAACCTCGTGTTCGGACCCGGCCGGGGCGCGCGGCCCGACTCCACGCCGCCGAACGACATGACCACCGTGTAGACCGTGTCGCCCCTGAGGGTGTGGAACAGACGCAGGTTCCCACCGTCGGGCGACGTCGGGGCCACATCCAGCGATACGAGGTTTTCCCCGATCAAATCGTCCCAATCACGCTCAACCACGTTGCCTTGAGCCGCGGCGAGTTCAGCGGAGATGGCGAAATAATTCCGCTCCGTGAAGGTGTGAACATCGTCGGCCACGCGGCTCATGTTCGCCGCCGCGCTTTGGGTGATCCGCCGCTTGGCCTGAGCGGTGGCCAATTCGATCCCCGTCTGCATGATCATGGCCGTCACGATCAGGGCCAAGGCCATCTCGGCCATGCCGAAACCACGCCGACTCCCGCGGGGGAGCGCGCCCGGTTTGACCGGACACGGGGGAATCCGCCCGTGGCGGAGGAAAATTTCGATAATCCGCGGCATGACCGTCCTCTCGAGGATTCGCCGCCGTCATAAATTCATAAACCGGCCATGTGTACCCGTCCGGCACGGGAAACCGTGGAAAACCGTTTACCCGGAAATCGTGTCATGGCGGGTGCGCCGAGACTACGGATGGAATTTATCCACAATACAAAA
>JANQKA010000410.1 GCA_028281405.1 Hasllibacter sp.
AAGAACAATGAAGGTTCATCGTGTGGAAATTACCGACTTCCGGCGCATCCGCCGGCTATCGATTGACTTCGGGTCAAAGCTGACGGTGATGATCGGCCGGAATGGCGCCGGAAAGACTACCATTCTGGATGCTGTCGCGGCGCTATTGCGGCCAGCGATAAAATTTTGGCCGAAACATTCGGATATGAGTGAACTGCGGACTGAGGAAACGATGGCTGGAAGGGCAATGGATCGGAACCCGCCGTATGAGGACATTCGTGTCGGTGCAATGGGGTATGAGCTCGATATGCGGTTCGCTGTTGGCGAGTTGGATTCTTTCGGAAGATCCCGGATTCGAATGATGAAACCGAATGAAACCCAAAAGAAATCAGGGTCAAATAGTAAGACGGAAGCATTCCAAAATGAATTTGAGGTTGAATTCACCAAAATGAACCCATATGATCTGTTTTGGGTTTATTACCGCCAAAGCACGGGATTTAGAGACGGGAGACCAAATGAATTCTCCTTCGGGCGGAGCGGAAATCCGCGCTTTTCCTCCCAGTCCGGCAGCCACTCCACGATGGAGGATTTCGCGAAATGGTGGGATGCGCGGGGCGCGGAGGAGGCCAAAAATCTCCGCGATAGGGATGGAAATTATTGCGTCCCCGATCTCGAAGCGATTCGGAAGATTGTTCGGGAAGTCGGCGATTTTCAAAAAATTTCATTTTCGTCCACAGCCGACCCAGCCGGGCTGTATTTCGAAAATTCCGACGGGATGAAGGTTCATGTGAATCAGTTGTCGAGCGGCGAGAGGTCTTTCTTTATGATTCTTCTGGATCTAGCGAGACGGCTGCTGGTATTTTCCCCTCGAAGGGATGTAGCGGAGATTTCCGGAATTGTCATCATTGATGAAATTGAACTGAATTTGCATCCAGAATGGCAAAGTCAAATCATTCCAACTCTTCAAAGGATTTTCAAGTCCTGCCAGTTTATTGTTTCAACGAACTCCCCACAGGTATTATCAACCGTAAGCAGCGAGGATATCAGAATTCTGACCATGAGCGACGGCGCCATCAACATTGAACGCCCCATTCATACCAGGGGGCGCAGCAGCAACTATTTGTTGGAAGGCGTGTTCGGAGTCTCGGAAAGAGATCCCGAGATTGAATTAATTTTTTCACGCTTCAATTCGGCCATGGAAAATGAAAGAATAAACGATGCCAAAGAATTCCTGTCCGAAGCAATTGAAAAAACGGATGGGAATCCCATAAAATTCATCGCGATGAGGAATCGCCTCAAGAAATTGGAGGAAAAAATTTCATGACTTAATATCTGAGCCACCGTAAGATTTCACGGAGTGGCTTGAAATGGCCAATTAAAATGGAATCCGACATTTCCGATCAACGAACCACCTGTGTATGGAATCCTGCTTGATTGTCTGATGAGGGTGAATTCATATACTTTTCTGGTCATTCGAGTTTTGAACCATCCTCCAGCATTGTTCCTTCATCATGCTCCCACGCGTCCGGAGTCGTCGGGCGGATCCCCCCGCCATCTTCTTTCGTTTTGTCCCTGTCGTCGTTGGCTTCGACGTGGCGACCTCCGCCTTGAGTTTCGGCGTGATTCCCGCAGCCTCCTTCTTTGGAGCCTTTTTCACGGAATTCTGCCTCTGGGCAGCTCCCGCGGTTTCCTGTATCATGGCGCCCTCCAAAGCCTTCCGTTTCGAGGCGGCGCACGAGGACTTCGGCATTGGTTCTGCTTTCGCCGTCCCAGGCTTCAGCGATGATCCTTCCGCCTCCGCACCGCTGACGCCTCCACCGGGCTCGGATTCGGATCCTCCCGCGGTCTCCTCCTTCACGGCGGCTTTCGAATGAACTTCGTGGTGTATCCGTTAAGTTGGATGGTGAAGAGGGGCGATTCTTGTCTCCCGGCGGGATGTCCTCGGCCATCGAATTCCCGATGCCGAACTACGCCACTTACAGAAATTCCTCAACTGGCGAACCCAACCGGGCGAATCCGTTCCCGGTTTTCAGCCCAACCCGCACGAGTCCGACCCGTAGACATATTTTCTGCCCGGGCACCATGTCGGCGATGCGGGTTTTCAGGGAACCCGCCGCGTGGCGCCCCGCCAGAGACGGGGATTGGATGCGGGTCCGGTATTGGATACCCGGCCCCCGTCCGCCTTTGGAGCGGTCCATGATGTCCCGCGATCCCAATGTGGACTTGCCAATTCCGTTCCAGGTCGACCGTGAGACGCACTCTTGGCGAGGGCGTGGAATCACATGTCGTTTTCCTTCTCATGGTTCAGGATGGGCGCCAAACTGATTCGTATTGGACATCGCTTCCACAAATGCGGCATTCACATCTACCATCGCGCATGGAGCGGTCCAATTCCCGGGCATCATTCTCCGGAAGAATCAAGTCCACGCCCCTGTCACCGATTTGTTTGGCACTTTCCGCCCCTCGGGCCACATGGTCGGCAATCCGCATCTTGGTCCGCGACCTTCCGCGCCACGCAAGACTCCCACGACGCGGGGAATGTGACGGAGTCCGATGCCCGCACGGGGGTGCGAACAGTTGGATCCCTCCACCGAGAAACTCGCCCATCCGTGGCATAGTCCGGGATGTCCATGAATCCCTCCCCGGCGGAACGCCGACGCAGGTATCCCGATGGACATACGGAAACGCTTCATCCTTGGAGGACATCAAGGACAAGTCCAACCCCGTAGGGGCGCGGTCCGCCCGAATCGAGGCGCACACGGAAATGGCAAGGCATAGCCAAGTTCGATGAAAACGCTTACATCGCCGTGCGGCTTTGCGAATCGATGTCAAATCCGTTCCTGGATGAATCACTTTCCCGGACCCCGGCCGCGTCCAGACAGCGGCTGTTGGACCTCCCCAACGCGGATTCGGAGCGCTCAACGGGCCATCCCGTCCCGAATGCGCCATCCCTTCCTCTTCGGGGATCCGAACGGGCGCGGCGGTATCGAATTATTCGGATTGCGCCCGACCGGCGCGGAACGTAGAACTCGAGCATGCACGGCATCTCCGACGAGAGCGAATCAAGACGCGTGGACGGATCATCGGTGATCTCCCGGCGACGGACCTTCGCCATCATCTCCCACCCCGACGCGGGCAAGACCACGCTCACCGAAAAATTCCTGCTCTACGGAGGAGCCATCCGGATGGCGGGCCAAGTCCGCGCCAAGGGAGAAGCGAGGCGCACCCGTTCGGACTTCATGAAGATGGAGCAGGAACGGGGCATCTCCGTCTCCGCCTCCGCGATGTCCTTCGACTACGGAGACTGCAGATTCAATCTCGTTGACACGCCGGGCCACTCCGACTTTTCGGAAGACACATACCGCACCATCACCGCCGTGGACGCCGCCGTCATGGTGATCGACGGAGCCAGGGGGGTGGAAAGCCAGACGCGCAAGCTCTTCGAAGTCTGCCGACTGCGCGACCTTCCCATCCTGACGTTCTGCAACAAGATGGACCGGGAAAGCCGCGACACGTTCGAAATCATCGACGAGATCCAGGAGAGCCTCGCAATCGACGTGACGCCGGCGTCCTGGCCAATCGGCATGGGACGGGACTTCCTCGGATGCTACGACCTTCTGCGGGACAGGCTCGAAATCATGAGCCGAGCGGATCGCAACCGGGTCGCGGAATCCATCGAAATCACCGGCCTCGACGATCCGAAACTGGCCGAACACCTGCCGGGCGATGGATTGGAGAAACTCAAGGAGGAAGTCGAAATGGCGCGCGGTCTGACGCCGCCTCTCGACCGGCGGGCGCTTCTCGACGGCACACTCACGCCGATCTGGTTCGGGTCCGCCATCAACTCGTTCGGAGTCAAGGAACTGATGGACGGAATCGTCCGTCACGGGCCGGGCCCGGGGCCGCAATCCGCCGAACCTCGCCCGGTTGAACCTAAAGACGGGAAGGTGTCGGGATTCGTGTTCAAGGTGCAAGCCAACATGGATCCGAAACACAGGGACCGCGTCGCCTTCCTGCGCCTCGCGTCCGGTCACTTCCGACGGGGGATGAAATTGACCCACGTCCGCTCCGGCAAGCCCATGGCCGTGTCCAACCCCGTCCTCTTCCTCGCCGCAGACCGGGAACTCGCGGAGGAGGCGTGGGCCGGCGACATCATCGGCATCCCGAACCACGGCCAGTTGCGCATCGGAGACACGCTGACGGAGGGTGAATCCCTGCGTTTCACGGGCATCCCGTCCTTCGCCCCCGAGCTTCTCAGCAACGTCCGCGCGGACGATCCGATGAAGGCCAAGCACCTCGACAAGGCCCTCGCCCAATTCGCCGAGGAGGGCGCGGCGAAAGTGTTCAAGCCGATGATTGGCGCGGGATTCATCGTGGGGGTCGTGGGTCAACTCCAATTCGAGGTTCTCGCCAGCCGGATCGAGTTGGAATACGGCCTGCCGGTGCGGTTCGAACCGTCCCAGTTCACGTCCGCCAGATGGGTCGCCGGCCCGGAGAGCGAAATCGATGGATTCATCGCCGCCAACAAAGGACACATCGCCCGCGACAACGACGGGGACGTTGTCTATCTGACACGGTTGCAATGGGATATCGACCGCGTCGAGCGAGACCATCCCGATCTCACGCTCTCCCCGACCAAGGAACTGACGGGCTGACATCCGCCCAGGTGGCGCGGGTGGGAAATGCGGTTCAACCGCCATTGCCCGAATGTCTGGATTCCGGAATACGAACCAACCCGTGATGGCCCTCGGGCGCTCTCTGGGTGGACCGCGACGGCGTGGCGCGAATTCCGGGACGGAACGGCCCCCGCGCCGCGTTCAGACGCTTCCTTCGGCACCAAGCCAAGTCACAAATCGGAGGCGACATGCGAATACGCCAAGCAATGGGGCCAAGCGAAAGCACCGAGCGATGTCACCGGGAGGAGGCGCCGAGCGAAGTCACAGGGCGAGGAACTTGGCGAAGTCACCGGGCGAGGCACCTGGCGAAGTCACCTGGCGAAGTCACTGGGCAAGGCACCGGGCGGAGGCATCGGTTGAAGTCACAGGGCGGGGGACCGAGCGAAGTCACAGGGCGGAAGCACCGGTTGAAGGCACCGGCCGTTGTCACAGGGCGGAGGCACCAATCGGAGGCACCGTGTAAAGGTGCCGAGTGGAGGCACCGTGCGGCGGCGTCGCAAACCGCGTTGGGAAACGCCCGTACTCGCCTCTCCCCGTCGCGGTCGTCGCTCCTCTTCAAACGGCGGCGGTATGCCCGCCCTCCTCCCGGGTCCACACGGCCCCCGACCGTGCGGGATTTCGAAAGATGCCATAAGATAGATTTTGGGCACCAGGCCGATCAAATTGTCGGTTCAGCAACCACCTGGCCTCCCTCGGAAGCGCGATGCCCCTTGACGCGAAAATCCTCCGTGTCCAGCGATTTCCGCATCCATCCACCCTAATTGCGGGCACACCCACGCCCGGTTCAAAACAACCGCCAAAACCCAAAATGGCGGCAAGCGGTCGAACCGCGAACACAGAAGTTCGAAGCGAAACCGACCTCACGCGTCGGTCGAATTCGCCCCACCATCCCTCAAGTCGACCAAGTTCGACGATCGAACGAACGCCCCCCTCGAGCGGTGACGGGACGTCCCGTCAACAACCGGGTTCAACATGCGATCCCGGCGGAGCGGGTTCGACCGCGGCCGTCAGACGGTTCCATCGGTCACCAAACCGAGCAATTCGGCGGGTTCCGCCACCACCGCGACCTCACGCAGGAGCGAGATGTCCTCCGGACGCAGACCGCCGCCGTGCGCGGCGATTTTTTGAACCCCATCCGCCACGACATCCGCAAGGGCCACGTAATTCGAGTTCACGGAGGCCGCGCTCGGAGCGACGGTGTTGATTAGCGTGAGGCGGTCTCCCCCGTTGACGGCGAGGTCGAACTTGTACTGACGACCGCTTGCCCCGCGGTAGCCGAAGCCCTTGGAGGTGGCCCGATTTCCAAGTTCGGTATCCAAAAGCTTCGAAACCTGGTCCGCCAAGCCATACCCGAAGTCGCCGGGCTTGACTTTTGTCGCGAACGAGGCGGCGGCGGCGGCGGTGTTCGACACCCTGACGATCGCGGCCTCGAGCCCGTCAAGCGCTCCGATCTTCACATGGACCGCGCCTTCGCCATATCCAACGCCGACACGCCCGCACTCGGAACGCACCACACGGTCCGCGACCGCAGTCTCCATGCCGTGCAAAATCATGCTCCCCACGGCTTCGCCGTCGTCGTGCACCATGAAGCCGTCGTCACATCTCTCGACGAACACGTACAGGGACTCGAAGGACGGTAGGAAGCAGAGCGAACGGACCCGCACTCCGCTCACGGTGTCTTTGCACTCCCACATGCGAGCGACCCGGGACGAGACGTCCTCGAAAAAATCGGTCAACTTAGTTCCCTCCGAGATGGCGGAGCCATGCTCCGCTGCTCCGGTGTGAAGGCTACACCACATTCGCCGCATATGCGAGCGAGAATTTGGTCATACGATCTGGTCGACTGGGAAATTTCAAGTTTTATCGGAATAATCCACTCATCTAGCGGCAAAACATCACGCACATACACTCATTGTGTTTCCAGAGATGGATATGTGATCCAAAAACATCATCGGGCAACCCCAAATCTTCCACCCAGCCCGGATTTTGGTCAAGATCTTCCTTCGGCTTGACGTCGACACGGCACACAGGTTTTCCCAAGTAGACCAGTGACACGCTCGGTTCATCCGGCGATTCCCGGCTGTAGCGGAACGTAAGGTTGGACCTCCTTGCACCGTCGGCTTCTTCGATCGGCCAACGGGCATCAAGCTGATTCGGGCGCGATCCGGGCTCCCACGGGGGCTGGGGGCCGCTGAGGAATTTCTTGGCCAAAAGAAACGCATCAACATCTTCACAGAATTGTGATCTTTCGGCATTGTCCACTTGACTCACTCCAATAGTGACGACTCGGCACGGGACGCGGCGGACATCCAGGGATTTTCGCCGCTTCCCGTGATCATGACCCTTAACCGCCCGGACACCGCCCGTCCACCCCGGCATCCCAACTTCCCGCCGCGGGTCCGATAATCCCAAATCGCGACGCCCTCGGCGACGGGCTTGAAACTTTCGCCGGATACCCGCGATCAAATTTCATGACTCCACGTCCGATGAGATCCAAAGCGTGTCTCCGTCCCGGGACGGTTCCGGGTCCGCTTCGGTCGCGCCCGCCCCGCGGGGCAACGCACGGGAAAGAATTTTCCGCCAGAATCATGCGGATGCCCACAAACACTCGACGTTCACTCGAGCCACGGCGGCCAAGATGAATCAGTCGCGGGAGCCGCGTAGTGGTCAACGCGAATCGTGGAAGGACGCCGAACACCATCGTCAACCGTTGTTGTGATCACGCCCAAGTCGCCGCGCTCTTTTCCGGCGCCCGTCATCCGCTCCCCGCCCGGGACGCCGTAGGTAACCGCGATCCCAAGAGCATCACACGACGCATACATCCCACACTTCTCTCCACTCCCGCCCCGCCCGCGCCATCCGCCGCTCTACATGGCGAGAAGGACCGTCGACCTCCGCCGCGCCTCCCTTGGAAAAACCACACTCGCGCGATGCCTGACAGCCCAATCCAAGCCAGAACGGGGTAAACGATGATCGCCCTCACCGCGGGTTCACGTCGTATCCACGCATCTTCCGCCCGCGCCCAGGCTGGCGGGAAGCCACCCGCGAATCCGAATTTCCTCCCGCGTCAACGGGGAGGCCAATTCCTCCGAGTCGGGTTATTTCCCCCATATTCGTCGGAAGAGGACGCGGGGGTCAAGACCGCGACCTCCGCCGATTTCCCCGCCGCGGATCCAGCGCGAGCGGGGCGGCCCGCGGTTCGCGGGCGGGAACCTTGAACACTGTTTCCCGCACATGGACCGCCGCCCCCGACCGCGACCGGATTTGACCTCCCGCGGGGGTGGAATTCATCAGGATCGATTCAAACCGCCTCCGCCACCCTGCCCACCAATTCGTTTGGTTCCGTCACCGTCGCGACCCGCTCCAGAAGAGCGATGTCGTCCCGGCCCAAATCGCCTTTGTGCGCAACGAATTTGCCAACCCGTTCCCCTCCGACATCAGCGAGCGCGACGTATTTCGAGTTCACGGACGACGGGTGTGGGGAGACGGCGCTGATCAGAGTCAGACGATCTCCCCCGTTAACCGCCAGGTCGAACTTGTACCTGCGACCGCTCTTCCCTTGGTACCCGAAGTTCCTCGAGACGACGCCTTCACCCAGTTCCGCCCCCAACAGGTCGAAAATTTCATCTGCGAAGATTTTTCCGCGCCCTTTGGCCCGTTTTTTCTCGACCGCCGCCGCCGCGGCCGTGGCCGACACGACAATCACCGCGGCGCCAAGCCAACCCAAGTGTCTGATTTTCTTGAAGATGCGACGGCCATCGAAGCTGATGTTGTTCCGCGAGCACTGGCGGAGAATCGCCCGCTTGGCCACGTGCGGGGCCACTCCCCGTGAGATCATGTTCCCGAGAGCCGCGCCATCATCGTGCACGACGGGACCGTCGTCCGTCTCCTCGGCATACACGAACAGAGATTCGAAGGGGGGAAGGACACGGGTCGTGCGAATCCGCACACCGCTGTCCGTTTCCTCACACTTCCGCATCCGCGCCACATCGGACAAGACGCTCTCCAACAGGTCGCTCATCCCGGAACTCCTCAAGGCGGGACACACCGCGCCCCGCGCGGGAGCCTACGCCAAAAACAATTCGACGGCAAGCGGTCATGCCTCCCACGCCGGAAAACTCGAAACGGCGCGGGTCCCACGCCGCGACCAAATTCGGCTCACCGTCCGGCAAGGCGACCATGAACGACGGTCGAACGGACGCTCCCCATCGGACGGCGGTGGGGCCGCCCCGTGTCGGCTAAGCCGCCCAATCGCGGTGCCGGTGCGCGGAATGCCAAATCGTTGACGACGGCACGCGCGCCCCGCCGACATCCCGCAAGGACGGCGGTGGGCCGCCCCGTGTCGGCTAAGCCGCCCAATCGCGGTGCCGGAACGCGGGAAGCCAATTCGTTTAAGGCGGCACGCGCGCCCCGCCGACATCCCGCAAGGACGGGATGTGAGGCGAAAGAGGCGTTGGTATCGTCCGCCCTGCCGCTCTCCGTGGCATGGTTGGATTCGACAAGACCGACGGCGGCCACTCGGCCCGCTTATCTGATAACCGTGGGGATGCTGGAAGCCTTGAAATGAATGTCCTCAAGCCACGTTTTTCGTCACGGTCGGATCTGACGGTATTGAAGGCGTTCCACGCGACCGAAGTCGAGGCGCGGGGCGAGATTCGCTTGAAATCCGCGCACGGAGGAACACCACAACGTGTGTCACTTACGTAAGGGACATTACACTGGAACCGCGCCATCGAATACGCGCGGTCGAATTCACTCCTCCCGGCCCGGAAGTGAAATCCGAACGCCGTTCCGCCGCAGAATGGGTTCCAGGT
>JANQKA010000412.1 GCA_028281405.1 Hasllibacter sp.
AGCGCGTCCATCCGTTCGCCCCTTACCGCGGGAAGGAGATACCTTTCGCGCTGCTCCCCCTCGCACGCCATCAGGATGTTCTGGGGCCGCCCGAAGAAGGGGTTGAGGGCCATCGACCCGCGCCCGAGTTCCCGTTCCACGATCGCGAATTCCCGATGGTTGAGGCCGGCGCCGCCCACCTCCTCGGGAAAATTGCACGCGTAGAACCCCAATTCGATGGTTTTGCGCTTGATCTCCTCCGCGACCTCGCGGGGAACCTCGCCGGTCCGCTCAACCGCCTCCTCGTGCGGATAGATTTCGCGCTCCACGAAGGAGCGCACGGTCTCCGCGATCATTTCCTGTTCTTCTGTCAGGCCGTATTGCATTCGCCCCTCCATTGATTGCGCCCGCGCTTCCCGCGGTGTGGGCCACCGGGCCGCGGGCATCGATTCGCCGCGTCGGACGCGGCATCTGGACCACCGACTCCGTCCGGCCCGTTGGTACGCGAAGCCCCTCGAACCGGACCACCCGGCGGAAGCACCCACCGCCCGATTCCCCGCCCGCCCCGGTCATCCGCCGGGCCAAGGGCGTCGATTCGCCGCGCCGGACGCGGCAACCGGACCACCGACTCCGCCCGGCCCATTGGAACGCGAAGCCCCTCGGACCGGATCGCCCGGAGGAAGGATCCCCCGCCCGATTCCCCGCCCGCCCGGTCATCCGCCGGGCCACGGGCGTCGATTCGCCGCGCCGGACGCGGCATCCGGACCACCGACTCCGTCCGGCCCGTTGGAACGCGAAGCCCCTTGAACCGGATCGCCCGGCGGAAGGATCCCCCGCCCGATTCCCCGCCCGCCCCGGTCATCCGCCGGGCCACGGGCGTCGATTCGCCGCGTCGGACGCGGCATCCGGACCACCGACTCCGTCAGGCCCGTTGGAACGCGATGACCCTTCGAACCGGATCGCCCGGTCTAAGGATCCCCTCCCGAATCCGCGCCCGCCCCGGGTCATTCCCCGGGGCGGGCTTCCGGTCACCTTACTCAGCGCGCCGACGACTCGCCGTGCATGCGCGCCTTCGTCCGGCGTGTCCTCTCCGTCGCCTCCGTCGTGCCGTCGTGATAGCTGCCGAACCAGCGGTCCCACGGGAACTCGACCGTTCCGTAATTGCACTCGAAGTAGCGGTGATGCAGCTGGTGGAAGAACACGCCGGCGCGCACCTCCGCCGTGTCCCCCAACACCACCTTGTCGAATCCCGAGTGGCTGAACACGGGATGCGTCGACTGCACGTAGCCGTGGAACATCAGGTGAAGCGGGTTGCCGGGAATCACCAAGTGGATCAGGAAGTTGGTGTAGAAGAGAAGGTGCTCCACGGGATGCATCGATATCCCGGACCACGGCCCGACGTTGACGTTCCGGTGGTGCAGGGAATGCGCCAGCCTGTAGAGCGGCGGCCAGTGCAGCAGGCGGTGCACCCAGTAGAAGTGGAAGCTCGACCACATCGGGATCAGCAGGAACCACGCGACGAAGAGGATCGGATTGTCGCCGATGTAGATCAGCGGCGCCCAGCCGTTCGCCATCGCCCAGAACACCAGGACCTGGAACGCGGTCCACAGCGTGACGCCCGAAACCACGGTCCAGAACACGTTGTCCCAGAGCTGGCTGCCGAAGGTGAAGTTTCCGCTCCGGGCCTGATCGCGCTTGTCGTACTTCAGGTCCCGGCCCTGTCCCTCGCTGCCGATGAGCCACCAATGCAGTCCGCCCGCGGCGACGCAGTGGGGAACCAGGTTGCAAAGCCAGAGCGTGAGGATCCACCCCGGCGCGGGCGTGGCCATCGTCTCCAGCGGCGGGAGCACGAGGTACCACGCGATCATCGCCAGCGCGAAACAAAGCGTCGTCGTCGACGCCTCCAGCCAGAACCCGGCGTACCACTTCAGGACGCCGAGCGGGTTCGGCGGCCAGTCGAACAGCGGATTGTTGCGTACCTCGCCGGGGTGGTAGTTCCAGCGGCGGGCCTCGTCGTCGTCCTTTGGATCATTGGGCATAGTCGCTCCCCTCCTCGTCCAGGATCGCTTTCAGTTCCGTCAGGTGCCGAACGTCCTGCCCGGGGTATTCCTCGATCTCCCGCGCGGTCTTCTCGGCGATGTCGTCGGGCAGCACGGCCAATTCGCGGCCGGTCTGCAGCGCGCGTATGTAGGTCTCGGCGGCGCGTTCGAAATAATAAAGCCGGTTGAAGGTGTCGGCCACGCCGTCGCCAATGACCATGACGCCGTGGTTCCCCATCACCAACACCTTTTTCCTCGGGTCGTCGAGCAGCCCGGCGCAGCGCGCGCCCTCCTCCTCGAACGCGAGTCCGCCGTATTCCGTGTCGTAGGCCACGCGGTTGTGGAAGGCGGCGCAATTCTGATCGATCGGCGGAAGCGTCGGATCCTTGAGGCAGGCCAGCACCGTGGCGTGGATCGAATGGACATGCATCGCGCAGCGCGCGTGGGCGCAGTGACGGTGCAATCCGCCGTGGAGGCCCCAGGCCGTCGGGTCCGGCGCGTTGGGGCCCTCGAGCGAGCTTGGATCGTTTGCGTCGAGCTCGATCAGGTCGGACGCTTTGATTCGGCTGAAGTGGACCTGATTCGGATTCATGAGGAACCGCGTGCCGTCCCCGTTCACGGAGAGCGAGAAGTGATTCGCGACGCCCTCGTGCATGTCCAACCTGGCGGTCCAGCGGAACGCGGCGGCGAGGTCCGCCCGCTCCGTCCAGTTCCGCATGTTGCTTCCGTCCATGCCGTCCTCCTTTCCGCCGCCGCGACGGCGTCCCGCCCGGCGGGGCCTCGGCGGTCCGCCGCCCAATCCGAACGGGGGCGCCTTGCGCCTTTTTCCGTCCCGTGGGACAAGCATAGGGCGTTCACGGCTTCGTTGGAATCGGAACCGGAGGCCGCGGCGCGCTCCACGCCGGTCACCGGGAGCCGCGAATCACCCCGCCGACCGGGATTGCGTCACGCCGAAGCCGGAGCCTCCGCATGGTCCAACCGGAATTTCCCTCCACCGATCCGGGCCCCGGAGGCGACGGATGACCGCGCCGCAGGCGAATCTTCCCCTCGCCACGCCCGACGCCCCCGACGCGGAATCCTTCTCCGACGCGGACGCGGCGGTGCGACGCCTGCGGGAACTCCACGGAGCGGCGGTCGACTTCCTGAGCGGGAAATTCTCGGAAACCATCGCTTCCGGACGCCCGGCCGCCAAGTTCAGGGCGTTCTACCCCGAAATCCGAATCACCACGCGGAGCTTCGCGGCCGTGGACAGCCGCCTCAGCTTCGGCCACGTGCCGGAGCCCGGCACCTACGCGGCGACCGTCACGCGGCCCGATCTGTTCGGAAACTACCTGCGCGAGCAGATCGACCTCGTGATCAGGAACCACGGCGTCCCCGTGAGGATCGGCCCCTCCGAGACGCCGATCCCCATCCACTTCGCGGTTTCCGGCGACCCCGAGGTCGCCGTTCCGCAGTCCGGCGCGCTGAAGTTCCCGCTGCGCGACATTTTCGACGTGCCGGACCTGGCGACCACCAACGACGACATCGCCAACGGCGTCGCGGATCCCGACCCGGACGGCACGAGGCCGCTGGCGCCGTTCACGGCGCAGCGGGTCGATTACTCGCTGGCGAGGCTGCGCCACTACACGGCGACCGAAGCGGAGCACTTCCAGAACCACGTCCTGTTCACGAACTATCAGTTCTACGTTGACGAGTTCGAGGCGTTCGCCCGGGCCGCCCTCGACGATCCCGGCAGCGGCTACACCTCCTTCGTCGGACCCGGCGACCATGTGATCACCGAATCGGGAGGGACGATGCCCGTCCCGGAGAAGATGCCGCAGATGCCCTCGTACCACCTCCGCCGCGACGACGATCAGGGAATATCGCTGGTCAACATCGGCGTCGGCCCCTCGAACGCGAAGACCGCCACCGATCACATCGCCGTCCTGCGCCCCCATGTCTGGCTAATGCTCGGACACTGCGCGGGCCTGAGGAATTCCCAGAGCCTCGGCGACTTCGTGCTCGCCCACGCCTACCTGCGCGAGGACCACGTGCTCGACGACGACCTGCCGGTCTGGGTGCCGATCCCGGCGCTGGCCGAGGTGCAGATCGCTCTGGAGAACGCGGTCGCCGAGGTCACGGAGTACGACGGCTACGAGCTGAAGCGGATCATGCGCACGGGAACGGTCGCGACCATCGACAACCGCAACTGGGAGCTGCGCGACCAATCCGGACCGGTCCAGCGGCTGTCGCAATCCCGCGCCATCGCGCTGGACATGGAGTCGGGAACCATCGCCGCGAACGGTTTCCGATTCCGGGTTCCGTACGGAACGCTCCTGTGCGTGAGCGACAAGCCGCTGCACGGGGAACTCAAGCTGCCGGGGATGGCCACGAACTTCTACAGGACGCAGATTTCGCGGCATCTGCGGATCGGGATCCGCGCCATGGAGCACCTCCGCGGGATGCCGATCGAGCGGCTGCACAGCAGAAAATTGCGGTCCTTCGAGGAGACGGCCTTCCTTTGAAGCGGGATCCGTGGCATAAGCGGCGAACTTGTAATAAATGGTTGCACCATCCGGTTCAGGTGCGCACAACACCTACACAGGCTCAACAACATCAGCCCAAGATGGGAAACAAAGGAGACCCCTATGACGCAGAAGCCGATGACCAAGACCCAGCTCGTCGCCGAACTGGCCGAACGGGCCGACTTGGACAAGAAAAACGCCGGTGCCGCGCTCGACGCGCTCACCGCCATCGTGACGGAGAAGGTCTCCTCCGGCGGAGCGGTGGCCATCCAGGGCCTCGGCAAGTTCTACTGCCGCGAGCGCAAGGCGCGCGTGGTCCGCAACCCCGCCACCGGCGAGCAGATCAAGAAGCCCGCCGACAAGGTGGTCAAGGTGACCATCGCGAAGGCCCTCAAGGACAGCGTGAACAGCTAGTTCCTAGGCGGCGCGGCGGGGGAGTCATTACGGCACCCCCGCCGCCGCCGCGCGCCACCCGCGGTTGGCCGGGCGCGAATTCTCCCGGTTCCGCGGCGGTTTGGACCGCGCTCCCGCCGGGGGTATCCCGGTTCCGGAAGGGTGCCCTTGAAATCCCTGGCCGCCGACTCGCCCACCGCGCGTCTGGATCGAATCGCTCCTTCCGACCGCATGCACGACCAAAGAGAATACCCCGTCCGGTCGCCGATTCGTTTTCCCAATTCCTCCATCGGGGCCCGCCCGGCCCCCGAACGTCCGGCGATCCCGGACACCGGGAGGGAGCCCGGGCCTTCCGAAGCCGGAGCCTTCGCCAAGCGGCGCGGACCGGCGGCGGCGCCCGCGACGCCCGCCCGCGCCGCCGACAGGGAATTTCCGGAGAATTCCGGCCGGGCCAACCGCCGATGCCCCGCGCGGCGCGGACCCTGAAACCCGGCGACGCCGCGAGCGGCCCGCCCAAGGAGAATCCACGATGACCCGCTATCACCCGCTTCTCG
>JANQKA010000416.1 GCA_028281405.1 Hasllibacter sp.
GGCTTCATTTATCTTGCATCACGGCTAGAGTCAAGTCAATGCAGCAAGGAGTTTCAAGGAATTTCTCTCATGATTCCACCAAGGCTTGGACCGCTGTAACAGTCTCGACCAGGCTCCCGAGCTGGTTATCAACCTTTCCGCGCCAAGCTTCAACACCTTCGGTTTGGATCATTCGGTTCTCTGTTTCGGGTTAGAACGCCGGGACAGGTCGAGTCCTCCCAAATCACGCCATTCTCGGGATGAGAAATTCACGCCTCGGCTTCGTAATATTGTGCGATCAACCAGCGGTATGTGAAACCATCGTGGCTCCGTCGCCCCAGGACTTCCCGTTCGTTTGATCGTCGACCGGTTTTCGTCGACGTGACAATCCATATCGACTCGGCCTCCTTGATGGTTCCGGGCATGGCCGCCGGCGCCGCTCCCGCCGCGCCGGCACGTAGAATGATGATTTCCGATTTTGCCGGAGAGTCAAATCTACACGGCGTCAAAATTGGATTCATCCAAGTCGCTGTAGACGACAAGTGCGTCTTGTTCCGTATATTCGGCGAAATCCTTGATCAACTGGGAGACCACCGCCGCGTAATCGCCGATTTGGTTGGTGTGAGGGATGACGAGGCTGGGCCGGCCGTTACCGACATATACATCGGCGTATGGACCAAAACTTTCGGATTTGGCCCAACCTTTGCTGGTGGCGAAAGCCGATAGCGCCGAAGGAGTGATCGCCCGATAATCGTCACCGTCGAGAATTTGGATGTTCATTTGGTTTCCTTTATGCAGGATTGTTTCATCGGTTGTTTCAACGCCTGAACGTCAAACAGGTTTTCTTCGCTGAGGTGAATGGTCACCTTTTCTTTGTTTTCTTCGGGCAATCCGGAAAGGTCCGCCCAAAGGCAACATTTCCGCATACTCGGTTCTTCCTTGCTTACGGATAGCCAATCCGCTTCGTCAAGGGGCGGAGAGAGAACCAGCAAAATTTGGGGCCGTAATGTGGGTTTCTTCAGCACGTCGTAATTTTTGCGTTCCAGTCGATAATGATATTTTCCATTTTTGGCCGTGCCAAGACTGGAAGTGGACTTCGGTTGAACTGCCACAAAAGGCGAGGAATCATCTCCACCATGTATCCGCGGATCAATGCCCCCGCGGCCGTAATCCTCATATGAGGTCGTGAAGCCCGAACACGCGGCGACTGCGGCAACGCAGGCACGCGATAATGCCTTTTTTCGGTCATTCTCGAGCAGCAGTGGATTCGTCATTGATTCCTACTCCTCTGAACTTTGGGCTGATTGGAATTGCCATCGGCATGCGGCGGAGCATCAAGCACGTCATCCATTTGGATTTCAGCGTCGATGCGAAGCGACACTTCCATGGCCGTTTTGATATTCTGAACATTGCCTTTGGAACGCCTCCCCGACATCGGTTCCTCCGTGAGCGAAGCCACACGATCCCGGTCGGTTGGAGTAGTCCAGTTCATCATCCGCCCCCGAGAATCTTCTCCGGCGTATCGTGGTGGTTCCTTTTGGGTGGCGGATCTCCCGCCCGACAGCCAGACTCTGTTCGACCCGCGGACGTGCGAAAGCCGCGCATTGGGATGTGGAACCGGCTGCGTTCCGCCACGTATCACCGAATCGCGGGGGCCTCCCTCGCTTCCGCCGTGGACGCGGGTCGAGAAAGCGGTGACATCCTCGCGCGCTCCGCCAAATTCTCCGTTCAGCCTGCGTATCCAAGCCACTTCTTCGGAACGCCTCTCCGCCCTCGGTCCCTCCGCGAGCGTAGCCATACGATTCCAGCCGGTTGGAGTGGTCCAGTTCATCATCCGCCCCGAGAATCTTCGCCACCGAATCGCGGCGATTCCTTGTTGGTGGCGGATTTCCCGCCTGACCGCAAGACACTGTTCGACCCGCGGACGTTCGAAAGCCGCGTCTCTGGGCGTGGAACCGGCGGTGGACCGTGACGCATCACAGAATCGCGGGGGCCTCCCGCGCTTCCGCCATGGACGTGGATCGAGAAAGCGGTGACATCCTCGCGCACCCCGCCATACTCTCCGTTCAGCCTGTGGATCCAAGACACTTCTTCGGAAATCCTCCCCGACCACGGCCCCTCCGCGAACGAAGTCACACGATTCCGGCCGGTTGGATTGGTCCAGTTCATCATCCGCCCTCGAGAATCTTCTCCACCGAATCGCGGCGATTCCTTGTTGGTGGCGGATTCCCCGCCCGTCAGCCGGACTCTTTTCGATCCGCCGACGTGCGAAAGCCGCGTTTCGGGGCGTGGAACCGGCGGTGGACCGCCACGCATCACCGAATCGCGGATGCCTCCCGTGCCGCCACGGACGCGAACCGCGAATGCGGTGACTTCCTCGCGCGCCACGCCACGCTCGACGTTCAGCCCGCGGGTCCAAGCCATTCCATCGGAACGCCTCCTCGACCTCGGTCTCTCCGCGGGCGAAGCCTCACGAAACCGGTCAGCTGGTGTGGTGCTGTTCATCATCCGCCCCCGAGAATCTTCGCCGCCGAATCGCGGCGGTTCCATACAGATGGCGGATTTCCCGCCTGCCCGCCAGACACAATTCGACCCGCCGACGTGTGAAAGCCGCGTTTCGGGGCGTGAAACGGCGGCCCACCTTCACGCTCACCTCCCCACACTCGTCGTTCGGAATGCGGGTCTAAGCCATGCCTCCGACGGGAAATTGGTGGTGATTCGCCGATTCTCCGGGTGATTCGAGGTTCCGCGGACATGGATGCCCGGACGGCTTGGTTGACATGCCTCCTATTTTACTCGCATCCGTAACCGGACAATGTTCTTTCCTTGGACTCGGCCGGGGGAAAATCTGCACGGGTCATCGCCGATCCGGCCCGGATGGCGTGACATGCTTCGGGAGTCCTTCGTCCTTCGCCACCTCCAGGCAACTCGTGACGCGGTCGGTTACATCCATCGACGTGCCGCCGAATCGGTGCGTTCCTCCCACCGACCTCCGCCGCGACCGCCGCGATCGGACCCCGGCGGCATCGCGAATTCGGCTACGGTTTCCACCTCCACCAGTCCGCCCATGCGGTATCGGGCGGTCGGTCCGCCTTGTGGACGGACGAACCGGGTTGTGACGAGGCGTGGACGCTCGGTCGAGGAACGACGAATGGCCCATTCCGGTACGGTTCCGATCCGCATTCCCACTCCGCTTGTTCATCTCCTCCGGCGGCGCCACCGCGGTCGCTTCCATGTGGTTCGACGCCGGGATGGGCGCGACGGACCCTAATCGGCGACCGCCAGGATGGTTGGGACAATGGTCGGCGCCACGATCGACAAATTGGGCGTGTTCAGGCTCGCCGCGCCCGCCATGGACGGTGTGGTGACCGTCGTGGTCACCGCGTCCGGCGACGCGCGGCCCACGGACTCGGACACGGTCGATCACGATGAAGTTTCGCACACCCACACCATCACGGTTGCGGCACCGCCATGCCGACCGCCGTGGGGGACATGATCGTCGACACGAATGATCGGGATATGGGGGCTTCAACGATACAAGGGCTCGCGGGAGATGACGTGATCACTTGCGGTGCCGGTAACGACACGCTCTTCGGCAACACCTACGCCGTTCTCGGCGCGGCGGCTGAAGAGAGCGACACCGCTGTCTACCTGTGCGCGCCGGCGGTCTACGCCATTATCGCCGAGCTGCACACCTTCGGCATGGGCGTCAAAGGCGCCGCGGCGTAGATGAACGACCCGCGGAACACCGTGATGGACACCAACTCCGACGACGACATCGACGCCGCCACAACCGGCAACGAAGGCGGGGTCACCTTGGTCGGATTCGAGGTCGTCAAGTTCGCCGGCTGAGCAAACGAAGACGTTGACCTTATTGTCGCCGGGACGGGCGACACGAGGGGGCGGCGCCTCCGCTATGGCGGAGAATCTCTTGGGAACCGGGGGGCCGACGGAACGGGGGTGACCGCGATCGATGGCGGCGGCGGCGACTTCATCTTCGGATTCGCCGGGGCCGACTTGCTATCGGGCGGCGCCGGGGAAGACGCGACCCAAGGCGGAGCCGACAACGACACACTCGCGGGCGGCTCCGGGGACGGCGCGATCCAAGGCGGAGCCGACAACGACACACTCGCGGGCGGCTCCGGGGG
>JANQKA010000425.1 GCA_028281405.1 Hasllibacter sp.
CACCGGAGGCGTGCGGGCGGTGAGCGAGGAGGATCTCTCGGATCGCTACCACACCGCCTGCGACCCGCGGCTCAACGCGAGCCAGGCGCTGGAGTTGGCATTCCTCGTGGCCGAGGAATTGCGCGCCCGTCGCGGGGCGGAGGCGGCGCGGCGCGCGGGCTGATGTGCGATTCCTCCCGTGAAGGTGGAATCGGGGCGACGACCATGACGTGATCGGCCGCGGTGGGGCGATTCATGGAACTTCCGCGATTCCGGCGCGACCTGTTGACCGGGGCGCGACGGTTTCTCCGTCCTTCCGTGTCCAGTTCCGCGCCTGCGACGCCGCGAAGTGCGATGCCGCGAAGGGCGGTGCCGTCAGGAAGCATCGCGGCCCGCCGGAAATTCTCATCATGAAGCCCGCCCCCCGGTTCCCGCGGACTGGATGCCGTTGATTGGCGGGGAGCGACCAAATTCGTGGTCGGGAATCGGCAGTCCGGGGAACAACCATCCGGTGTTCGGCGTTGCCTGGGTGTGGGGCGCCGTGGAAACCCGTCCGCGATCTTCCACCGGAGCCGCGCCGGCTTGGCCGGAAGCGGTGGGCGCCGTGCCAACGCGTGACCATGACGGACCCCGCGCCCGGGACGCGGGCCGCGTTCCGGGCGGATGGCGGCCCGCCAAGGTGTAGCGGGTCTCCCTTTCGAAGGACGGCGCCCGTGGAATCCGTGCTTCTATCCGGCCTCGGACGAGTGAAGCCGCTCGGCGTTCTCGATCCTGAGCGCCACTTCGTCCACCGAGTCGTCCTCGAACACTTCGGTTTCGAACGGGGCGCCGCGGATGATTTCGAGCGCGTCGCGATAGGCGTCCTCGAGGCCGGGAGTCCGCGGTTTTCCGACGATGAAGTGCAGCCTGATATCCTCGTCCACGCCGTCGCGCACGGCGTTCAGTCGGCCGAGCCAGAGTCGCGCCTTGTCCTTGATCCTCTCGGCGTCGCCGAGGTCGAACGACAACGGTTCGTAGACCTGCCACGCACCGTTCTTGACCGCGTGGCGGAATTCGACGGCGTCGGCCCGCCCGTCCACCCGCTTCGGCCTCGGAGCGTTCGGAATGCCGCGTTGCCTCAACATCGCCTCCACTGGATGCCAAACTTCCTCGTCCGAACGCTCACTCCCGGTGTGAAGTCCTGGTTGGCCGCCGAGGGGCGGCTTGTCATACCGTGTGACAAACCGGTCATACATTCCGTCGAACTCCCGCCGCGGTTCGAAGGCCGCTCCCGCCCCGACATGCGGGGACAGTTGCAGGGAATTGTCCCCGCGCGGCACGATTATCCGTGCCAAATCGCCCGCCGTTTTCGCGTTTTCGCCCGGCGTTCCGTGTTCCGGGCCGTGGAGACCGCCACCGTTTTGGGCGTGTTTGGACAAGTCGCCTGTCGCGGTGGCTTCGACGTCGCGGGCGATCCTCTCAAAGCCTCTTTCGACCGTTGAGATCGCGTACAGGTAGTTGTCGCCTTTGAAATCAGGAAAGGCCGCGTTGATCCGTTCCAAATTTCGTTGGAATTTGCTGAGCAGCAGCGATTCGCCCGGAACGAACATCACCAATCCCACGTTGAGGAACTCGGCGGTGTACACGTCGTGCACGTAGCGCACGGGCACGTAGCTGAAGGGCTTTCTCGTGGTCATGTCAGTATCCTCTTGGCTTCGTTGACGCAGTCCTCGATGCGGTCGCGGGCTTCGGCGACCAGGGATTTCGCCCCATCCAGATCGCTTCGGGCCGCGTCCCACTCGCGTGGGATCGAGTTCATGTAGTCATCCAAGCGGGCATCCGACAAGTCCGCCCAGCGAAATTTGATCTCCTCCCAGTCGACATCCACGCCGCGAATTTCATCCACGAATATATGCCTTGGGCCCGGGTCGTCAAGCGTGTTCATGCCTCCGTTGGTCCATGGTGGCTTCCACAGCAGGATCAACAGATGCGCGAAAGCCAGTTCGTGGTCGAAGATGCACAGGTTCTCCCCGCCGGTCATGCAGTTCGGATTGCCGACGCGCCGATCGGGATTTTGGATTATGGCGTCGAACAGAAGGATGGCGGCGGCGGTTGAAACCATGGACGGGGACAGCCGCTGATGGGCGCGCCAGTCATCGTATCCGGAGACGCGGGTCGACCCGAAGGCCACGGAAACGCTTCCGCGAAGATTGTCGGCGATTTCGGGAGGGGGAGTCGTTTGGTTGAACTCGGATGGAATTTCAACGAGCCAAGGCTTCGCCACGGGAAGATTGAGATCTTCGGCAAGACATGCCGCGAACGCTTCGCGCGCGAGATTGACCACGCCTTGATCGCAACCGGCGGAGAGCTTGACGAACACTTCGTGTTCGGTGCCGTCCTTCGATTCGATCACGCTCAGCATGGGGGCCGTGCGCCCCTGCTCGGCGCGTTTTATGATGCTGGTGAGAGTGCCGCGTTCGATCATGTCGACCTCGATCCGATCGGGGAGCCCGTTGGACGCGTTTCAACAAGAGGCCGCCGCGTTCCCGGCCGGTGAATACTTGGATCGTGATCCAACCAGACCGGCCATGGTTGGGCTTCGACGTGTCGCACGGAGGAATTGATCATTTGCACCTTCATCGCATTATGGCCATCGCTTTGGGTGGCCCGCGAATCGTGTCCGCGGGCGTTCGCAGAAGCGCATAGGCGCGGAATTTCCAATCCGCAAGGCACGGGGATCGGATTAGACGGTAAATTTCAATCCTGCCGGGGGGCCCACCCCGTCCATCGATCCGGAACCGGAGAACGGGCGCGAAAGCCGCCGCGGACCAGGATATCGACGTCCCCGGGCGAAGCGAATCGGCGCGGTCCCCTTGCCATGCCGCGTTCATCCGAAGGTTCGGGAACGAACCGCGTGCGGCATCCCGCTCCGGAAGCATTCGGGATCGAAACCACGGGGTGGGAGATCGGCCGTGCCCACGGAGGGTGGAGGCTCGCGGAAGCGGCTCCCGTCGGCTTCGACGGCGATCGCCGTGACGGGGCCGGGCATCGGGAATCCCGATCTTGAACCACCGGGCGGCCAAAAACCCGGCGAAGTCGGAAACGTCATCGACACTGGGAGGACTCGGCGGGCAACCACGCCCGACTCCTTGACGTTGGGTTGGCGAACGCGCGGACGATGGAATCGAATGTCCCTGGATGTCGGGGGACGGGAATTCGATGCCGGCGCGGTGGGTTGACTGGTCGAGCCGTCCGCCTCGACGCCATCCGGGCAAATTGGAGTGGCGGCGTCGGCCCCGGCGCTACAACGCTCCGGCGAACGGACCATCCGCCCTCGTTCTCAGGTCATCGACGGAGCCCGGGAGTTCACCACCCGCTCGATCCGTCTCACGACCTCGTCGACTTCATGCTCCTCGAACAGCTCGTGCTCGAACGGAGCCCCGCGCATGATCTTGACCGCGTCGTCATAGGCGTCGCGAAGCATTGGATCGGCGGGTTTCCCGACTATGAAGTGGAGGCGGATGTCGTCGTCGACGCCGTCGCGCAGAGAGTCCAGGCGGCCAACCCAAAGGCGGGCCTTGTCCCTGATTCTGTCGTCGCCCCTGATATCGAACGAAACCGGCACGAAGATCCGCCACGCCCCGTCATACGCCGCGTGGCGGAATTCGATCTTCACCGTCCGGCCTTCCACGACCTTCGGCTTCAGATCGACCGCGACGTTCAATTCGATCAGACGCTTCTCGACGATCCGCCAAATGTGGTGGTCGGAGCGATTGTCCCGACAAACATCCTTGAGAAACAGGTTCTGCGGGGTGACTTCGTCGTAGAAGGTGACGTACTGTCGAAAGGATTTCCTCAAATGTTCCAGAGGTTCCTTGGCCAAAGCTTGCACGGTGGGGTGCGACCATCGAAAAGAGATTTCGCGGGGTGGCAACCCGTCCGGGGAGGGAGCGGACACCGAATCCCCATTAGGGGAGGCGCCCCCGGACCTCGCCACGCGACCGATCCGCAGGATCTTCCCTTTCATCGTGGATTCCCAATTCCATGGCCCCGGGAAGGCCGGGGACGTTCTC
>JANQKA010000429.1 GCA_028281405.1 Hasllibacter sp.
CGTGTTCGGGCTTGCGATGGCTCTGTCCCTGGCGGTGACGGCGATCGCCGGGGTGTTTCTCGGCATCCGGACCAGTTTCGACCCGGCGACCGGTCCCGCGCGGCTGATTTTCGGATTCGAGGCGGTCATCATCGGCGGCCTCGGAAGCCTCTGGGGAACATTGGCCGGCGGGGTGATTCTCGGCGTGGCGCAGGCCATCGGGGCGCAGATTCATCCCGGTTGGCAATTGCTCGCCGGTCACATGGCCTTCCTGTTGGTTCTCGCGGCGCGCCCGCGCGGCCTGTTTCCAAGGGTCGACGGATGAGCGCCCGCGATTCCCACGACGTGTCCAGAGCGACTCCGGCCAACAAGGCCGCGGCGGTGATCGGGCTTCTGCTTCTGATCGGATTGGCCGCCGCGCCCTACTGGGCGGGCCGCGGCGACATGCGTCTTCTTTCCGAGATCTATCTCTATCTCGCCTTGGCGACGCTTTGGAATCTGCTGGCCGGGTACGCAGGCCTCGTGAGCGTCGGACAGCAGGCATACGTGGGTCTTGGCGGGTACGTGCTCTTCGCGTTGGCGATATTCGGCGGGGTTTCGCCGATCATCGCAATCTGCGCGGCCGGAATCGTGGGCGCTTTGCTGGCGATGCCCGTCGCGGCTTTGATCTTCCGGCTGCGGGGAGCGTATTTCGCGATCGGCACATGGGTGATCGCCGAGGTGTTCCGCCTTTCCTTCGCGCAGTTGGGCGCGTTGGGCGGCGGTTCGGGCGTGTCGCTGCCCACGGCGGTGGTGCGCGGCATGGCGGACGGGCGCGCGGCGCGGGAGGCGTTGAGCTACTGGCTCGCCTTCGGCGCGGTGGTCGTGGTGATCGCCGCCGCCTACCTGTTCCTGCGCTCGCGGCGCGGGCTGGCACTGACAGCCATTCGGGACAACGAGCTGGCGGCGGGATCACTGGGCATCGACATCTGGCGGACGAAATTCGTCGTCTATGTCGCCGTCGGTGGCCTGACGGCCGCCGTGGGCGCGCTGTTCTTCCTTCTGAAGTTGAGAATTTCCCCGGACGCCGCGTTCAGCGTGAACGACTGGACCGCCTTCGTGATCTTCATTGTGGTGATCGGCGGGATCGGCAGCCTGGAGGGGCCGATCATCGGCACGATCCTGTTCTTCATCCTTCGCGAGAGCCTCGCGGACCTCGGATCGACCTACCTCATCATCCTCGGGGCCGTCGCCATCGCGGTGATGCTGGTGGCACCGAAGGGATTGTGGGGCTTGGTTCGCGACCGGACCGGGCTGCGGCTGTTTCCATTGGGGTACCGCGTTTGTCCGAAAAAACAGGAAACGGACTCTATGCCGGGGAAGGCCACAGGATCCGACACCCGCCACGAGGAGAAGTGAAATGCGTGAATTCATCGAGGCGGTGACGGCACAGCTTGAAAACCTATCTCGGATTCGGGATCGGGGGTATCGGCGCGCGAAGATTCCCGGGCCTTCGGCGCGATGATCGAGAAGCGGATTTTGGAAAGCTGGAAGGAAATTTTCGGAATTTCATCATCGAATAATCTTCCAACTCCCGGCCGAAGGGCGATTTGTGATTTCGCATGCGGGCGCGACGGCGCGCTCCATGGCTTCGACGTCAAAACGAAGGATCTGGACAGAACCAAATATTCCGATGGAGGCGTGTACTCCGTTGCAAATCTCCTGAAATTTCCCGCAAATGACGGCGCGTTGTTCGTGGTCGTTGAATTCGGCCACGTCGTATCCGCTTCCGGTGAAGCGATCCGTGAATTGAATTATATCAAAGCCGCGCCAATACACCTTCTTCCAAAGAAAATTTACAGGTTGGAGAATTTAGGCACGGGGCAAATCCGCCTCAATCAAGGCATCAATGAGATCCACGACGAATTGGAATGGAATCGCTCGATGGATGAGTTCTTCGACATTTTGGTCGATTTGGCGATCGATCACTATCAAAAAGTGGGAAGCGTCGCCGGGAAGAGAGCCGCCGCAATGCGGCGGTTCCGTGAGGGCGGATACGGGAAGTTCGAGTTCTGACATGCCTGGTGCCGGAAAAAAACATGGCGTTGGCCGCGTGTTCACTCCCGTTCCGTGGGCGAAGTGGTTGCTGAAACGCTACGAAGTGTACGATTCGTGGCGGAATGGAGCGGTACTGTTGGATCCGACGTGCGGCCAGGGCGCTTTTTTCTTCGCTCTGATGGAAATCGCCAAGGAGAAGAGGGAGAGTGTCCGGCGCGGGGACTTGGCGCGGTTGTTTGGAGTGGAAATCGATCAAGACGACAAAGACATTTTTCTGCGGACTTTCCGAAATGATTTCGACATCGAATTTCCGCAGGAAAATTTCGTTTGCGGGGATTTCGTGGATTTCCATTCGAACAGGAAATTCGATATCGCGATCGGAAACCCTCCCTGGATCAACTTCACGAACCTGCCCGGGAACTACAAGGAAAAGGCGAAGTGCGCCTTCATGGAGCACGGCCTCGTGACCAACAAGAGGCGCGTTCTTCTCGGTGGAAGCCGCGTCGATTTCGCCTCGCTGATCATCATGAAG
>JANQKA010000439.1 GCA_028281405.1 Hasllibacter sp.
CCTCCCGGAGCGCTGCGGGCGCGGAGCGACCGGGCCTTGGTGTACGCCACGGCCCTGATCGCTCGGAGCGAGGGCGCGACCGGACGCCGGGCCGCCGACGTGTCCGCTCCGCGAATCCGCGGGGGCGCCCCAAGCGCGGGAGCGACGGAACGCGGAGGTTGGATTCTCACGGATTTGTGATGAGCGCCCTCCGATGGCTCCGGGGCGAAATCCTCCTTGAGCGCGGAGGGCGCGGCGCGACCGGGCCTTGAAGGCGGCCGCCCACGCGGGTTCGACGTTCAATGCATGCGCCGCGGCCGACCTTCGGCGACGAAAGCCCCGCGGTCGAATATTTTTTCTTCGAAAACCACTTCTTCCACTTGATTCCGGTGCGTGGAACACCATATGTGGTGGGCAACCATGAGGAAATCCACGATGCGGCTACTCCAGTCCACCCCTCAAATCCTGCGCGACAACGTGCATGACATCATCACCTTCGATCCAAGCCGGTTCGAGCAGATGCTCTGGTCACTTGTCCAGACGGCCCCCTTCCAGCGGCTCCGCCGCGTCAGGCAACTCGGGTTCTCCGAATTCGTGTATGACGGGGCGACGCATACGCGATTCGCCCACAGCATCGGCGTGTTCCACACCGCCCGCATCCTCATGAGCGTGATCGAGGTCCATCTCGGGCCAAGCAAATTCAACCACAACCGCGCCGAAGCCGCCTTGGCCGCCGCGCTGCTGCACGATGTGGGCCACGGCCCCTTCAGCCACGCCTTCGAATCGGTCGCGAGACGTTCGGGCTTCAAGCACGCGAAGCACGAGAATGTCAGTTCACGGATCATTCTGAACACCGAGATCGCCGAGATCTTGGATCAGCACAGTCCTGGGATGGCGGCCGAAGTGGCGGAAATCGTCAGCGGGAAGTCCCCAAGGGACATATACGCCGCCGTGGTGTCCAGCCAGTTCGACGCGGATCGGCTCGACTACATGCGTCGGGACCGCCTGATGACCGGGGTCGGACTCGGCCGGATCGACTTTACCTGGCTCATGGAGAACATCGGAGTGGACCTTGTGAAAATCGACCGCGACGGGGACAACATTGTGAGTGTCCAGACACTTGTTCTGGGCCCGAAGGCCATCCACGCGGCCGAGGCTTATGTGCTCGGTTTGTTTCATCTCTATCCGACGGTTTACTTCCACAAAACCACCCGCGCGGCTGAGCAGGTGTTCTCCCATCTTCTCGAACGGGTGTTTCGGCTTTGCCGGGAGGGACGTGTCGACCTTGTCGGCCTTCCGCGCTCCCACCCCATCGTCGCCTTCGCGGAAAATCCCGACTTGCTGGAGAACGCCCTCAGGTTGGACGATGCCTTGATATTGGGGAATCTCCAACAACTCCGGCAAGCGAGGGACGCATCCGTGTCCCGATTGGCGGTCATGCTGCTGGAGCGGAAGTTGCCCAAGGCGATTGATTTGCGCGCGGAGATCGGTTTGGAGTTGGGAAGCGCAGCGCCTCCGGAGGTGATCGAGCAAACCGTTGTGCGGGCGAGGAAATTTCTGAACGCTTGGAGCGCCGAACAGAATTCCGAGATCGCGCCTCTCTGGATCGATTCGGCGGAGCGTGTTCCGTACAAAGCATACGAAGATGGCGCAGGCCCTCTAAACCAGATTCTGATCTCGCATAACGGTGATCCGGTTGATCTCGCGCGGGTTTCCCCCGTCGTCTCTTCGGCCCCCCCGTTCAAGCTCGACAGGCTGTATGCGCCAATTCCGGATGCCCGATTGACTGCGCATGTGACACAAACAGTCCAACAACTCTCGAAGGAGGCCCGGAGACAATGAGGAACCCATTCAACGATGACAGGAAAGAACTGAGGCAACTGTGCGAACTGGTGCGCATTGTCTCGGCCGCCGGCGGCGAACTCCGCGGAAGGATAAAACTGCAGAGAACCGCGTATCTCCTCGACTTGGGAGGATTCGGTTGCGGGTACGAGTTCGACTACCGCCGCTACGGCCCCTACAGCGAGGAGCTGGCCAGAGACGCGAATTACACGCACCTGTTCTACGACTTCAAGGACGAGAAGAACCGTTCGGAAGGTGGAGGGATCTACTCCGTGTTCAAAACCGGTGTCGAATACCAGCCAATGATGGAAGGGGAGGACGTGTACAAGAAACTGGTGACGATCGCGAACGGCGCCAGTTCCATCATCCTTGAAATGACCGCCGAGGCCGCGTACTTCGCCGCCGAAGGTGAGCAGGATCCTTGGGAGAAAACCAGGGAGCGGAATCCTTTTTCGGCGCCCAACGGGGGCTTGAAGAAAGCCAAGGAGCTGTACAAGCGATTCAAAGCCCTCCCCCTGCCAAGGCCGCTGCCCGACATATAGCCGCGTCCGTCCACGGGCCGTGAGGTCGACGGCGACGCTCAACACGGGCGACCGTTGGAAGCGCGCCCCGCTTCTCCGTCCCTCCGGCGCGGCCACAACCGCACTTCCGCGCCGGACACGGACCAATTTCACTCCGGCCATCACCGTTTCCGCTGGAAATGCGCCCGACCAAACTCGACAGGCTGTATGCGCCCTCATCCGGATGCCCGCTTGACGGCGCATGTGAACCAAACAATCCAACAACACTCGAAGGAGGCTCGGAGACAATGAGGAACCCATTCACTGACGACCGGACGCATCTGAGGAAACTGCGCGAACTGGTGCGCATAGTCTCGGCCGCCGGCGGAGAGCTCCGCGGAAGGATCAAGCTGCAGAGAACCGCGTATCTCCTCGACTTGGGAGGGCTCGGTTGCGGGTACGAGTTCGACTACACCCGCTACGGTCCCTTCAGCGAGGATCTGTCCAGAAACGCGAATTACACGCACCTGTTCTACGACTTCGAGGACGAGAAGAACCGTTCGGAAGGTGGAGGGATCTACTCCGTGTTCAAAACCGGCGTCGAATATCAGCCAATGGTGGAAGGGGAGGACGTGTACAAGAAACTGGTGACGATCGCAAACGGCGCCAGTTCCATCATCCTTGAAATGACCGCCGAAGCCGCGTATTTCGCAACCAAGGGATATCCGGATCCTTGGGAGAAAACCAGGGAGCGGAATCCTTTTACGGCGCCCGACGGGGGCTTGGAAAAAGCCAAAGAGCTGTACAAGCGATTCAAAGCCCTCCCCCTTCCACGGCCGCTGCCCGATATATAGGCTGGCGTCCGTCCGCGGGCCGTGGAGGTCAACCGCGTCGCTCGACACGAGCGATGGTCGGAACCGCGCCCCGCTTCACCGCCCCCCGGCGCGGTCACGACCGCACTCCCGCGCCGGACACGGGACCGTTTCACTCCGGCCATCACCGTTTCCGCTGGAAATGCGCCCGACCAAACTCGACAGGCTGTATGCGCCCTCATCCGGATGCCCGCTTGACGACGCAAGTGAACCAATCTATCCAACAACACTCGAAGGAGGCTCGGAAACAATGAGGAACCCATTCAACGACGACCGGAAACATCTGAGGCAACTGGCCGAACTGGCGCGCATTGTCTCGGCCGCCGGTGGAATGCTCCGCGGCAGGACCAAGCTTCAGAGAACCGCGTATCTCCTCGACTTGGGAGGATTCGGTTGCGGGTACGAGTTCGACTACACCCGCTACGGTCCCTTCAGCGAGGAGCTGGACAGAGACGCGAATTACACGCACCTGTTCTACGACTTCGAGGACGAGAAGAACCGTTCGGAAGGTGGAGGGATCTACTCCGTGTTCAAAACCGGCGTCGAATACCAGCCAATGGTCGAAGGGGAGGACCTGTACAAGAAACTGGTGACGATCGCGAACGGCGCCAGTTCCATCATCCTTGAAATGACCGCCGAAGCCGCGTACTTCGCCGCCGAAGGTGAGCCGGACCCTTGGGAGATAACCAGGAAGCGGAATCCTTTTACGGCGCCCAACGGGGGCTTGGAGAAGGCCAAAGAGCTGTACAAGCGATTCAAAGCCCTCCCCCTTCCAAGGCCGCTTCCCGACATATAGCCCGCGTCCGCGGTCCGTGAGGTCGAAGGCGTCGTTCGACAAGGGCGACGGTCGGAACCGCGGCCCGCCTCACCGCCCTCCGGCGCGGCCACAACCGCACTCCCTCGCCGGACACGGGTCCGTTTCAACTCCGTCCTCCACCACACCCAGGGATGCGATCGTCCCAATCCGCGTCCAACGGCCATTGTGGGCCGGGTTGCGGAGGAGATGAGAATTCCGGTTCGTGAATCTGCTTGACGCGGGATGCGAGGGTGCGGAACGAAGGAGTCAGGATTTTCGCCGCCCGCCACGCGGGTCGTGGTGTGTCTGGAACGGGTCCGACATGTTCCCCATCATGAAGGAAGCAACCCGAATCTGCGCGACCCGCGTCGCGCATCCCGCTCATCCCGATGCAACGCTCCACTCCGAAGGCGGTTGGATGCTGGATGCCCTGGGCCGCCCTTTCCCCGGCGGACAACAACCCTTAAACAGCGCCCATGGCGACGGTTTTGAACATAGTCGGCGGCGGCATGGCCGGATCCGAGGCGGCGTGGCAGGCGGCCGAATCTGGCGTGCGCGTCGTCATCCATGAAATGCGCCCGAAAGTCGGGACATTCGCGCACCGCACCGGAGATCTGGCCGAAATGGTGTGCTCCAACTCCTTCCGTTCCGATGATGATCAGCAAAACGCCGTCGGCCTGCTTCATTGGGAAATGCGTCAGGCCGGAGGCCTCGTGATGGCCCAGGCCGACGCGCACCGCCTGCCAGCCGGAGGAGCGTTGGCGGTGGACCGCGATCCCTTCGCCCGATCCGTCACCGAAAGGATCAAATCCCACCCGCTCATCGAGGTCGAAGACAACGAGATCCGCAGACTGCCGGACGACGGGCATTGGATCATCGCGACGGGCCCACTGACCTCGGGCGCCCTGGCCGAAGCCATCCGGGCCGAGACAGGCGAAGACAGCCTCGCCTTCTTCGACGCCATCGCGCCCATCGTCCACTTCGACAGCGTGGATCTGGACAAGGCGTGGTTCCAGTCCCGCTACGACAAGGGCGAAACCGAGGAGGAGCGGACCGCCTACCTCAACTGCCCCTTGGACCGTGATCGGTACGAGGCCTTCGTGGACGCGCTTCTCGACGCCGACAAAACCGAATTCCGCGAGGGCGAGACCGCCGGCTACTTCGACGGCTGCCTGCCGATCGAAGTGATGGCCGAACGCGGCCGCGAGACCCTCCGGCACGGGCCGATGAAGCCCGTCGGCCTGACCAATCCCAGGTCTCCGGGAGCGAAGCCGTGGGCGGTCGCTCAGTTGCGCCGCGACAACGCCCTCGGCACCCTCTACAACATCGTGGGCTTCCAGACCAAAATGAAGCACGGCGCCCAGGTCGAGGTGTTCCGAATGATCCCGGGGTTGGAAAACGCCCGCTTCGCGAGGCTGGGAGGCATCCACCGCAACACCTTTCTGAACTCCCCGCGCCTCATTGATTCGCAGCTGCGCCTGAAGTCCCGGCCGAACATACGGTTCGCGGGACAGATCACCGGCGTCGAAGGATACGTGGAATCGGCCGCGATGGGTCTGGTGGCCGGCCGCCTCGCCGCCGCGGAGCTGACGGGCCGCGACCGCACCCCTCCCCCGCCGGAAACCGCCATGGGGGCGCTGATCAATCACATCACTGGAGGCGCGGACGCCAAGACCTTCCAGCCCATGAACGTCAACTTCGGACTGTTTCCGCCCATCGACGCCAAAGGGGGCCGACGTGGACGGCGCGACCGCTACAGGGCCTACACCGACCGCGCCAAAGCGGCGATGGCGGGGTGGTTGGGGGTTCCCGCGTTGGACGCCGCGTAAAGACGTGGTAACCTGAGTGCTCCGAATCAAGGGGAACGGGTCGAATGGGTTCCGAACGCGACGACGACATTCTTTCGCAAGTCTACAAGATCAAATCGGCGGACGAGGCCAAGGAAGTCTACGCGCGCTGGGCGAAGACCTACGACCACGACGTCGAGGCCAACGGATACGCCACGCCGGGCCGCCTCGCCGCCGCGCTCAGGGAGCACATGGAACCCGGTCCGATTTTGGATTACGGCTGCGGAACCGGCATTTCGGGCGTCGCGTTGGCCGAGGCGGGATTCGCCACCATCGACGGCACCGACATCTCCCCCGAGATGCTCGCTGCGGCCTCCGACCGCGGAGTCTACCGCAAAACCTGGATCAGCGAGCCAGGCGCCCTCGGGGTCGAACCCGGTGACTACGACGCGATCGCCGCGGTCGGCGTGATTTCGACCGGAGCCGCGCCGGCTTCGACCATGGATCTATTGCTGGAAAAACTGGAACCGGGCGGCATTCTGGCGTTTTCCCTCAACGACCACGCCTTGAACGACCCTTCCTTCAATGAGCGGATCGACGCCAACACGGCCAAGGGGCGGGCCGCGATCATTTTCCGGGAACACGGGATTCACATGCCAGGAGTCGATCTCGGCAGCGATGTCGTGCTTCTGCGCAGAACGTGATCACCCGCTTCGCCCCATCGCCCACGGGACCGTTGCACTTGGGGCACGCATACTCCGCGCTGGTGGCCCATGACCGCGCCCGCGCGGCGGGAGGTGATTTCCTGTTGCGGATCGAGGACATTGACGCGTCCCGCGCCCGCTCCGAATGGGAGGAGGCCATCCACGTCGACCTCGCGTGGCTCGGATTGGACTGGCCTTCTCCCGCGATGCGCCAATCCCGGCGCATGACCGCATACGCCGAAGCGCTCGACAGGCTCTGGACGGAGGGGCTACTTTATCCATGTTCCTGCCGTCGCGCCGACATTAAGGCCGCGGCGGTCGCCCCGCAGGAAGGCGGCGAGCCGGTAACCGGGCCCGACGGCCTCGTCTACCCCGGCACCTGCCGAGGTTCCCCCCGAACCGGACCCCGCCCCGACACGCACCTGCGCCTCGACATGGCCGCCGCGGTGAAACGGTTGCCGCCGCTCTCCTTCATGGAAACGGGCCGTGGGCCGAACGGGGAAACCGGCGTCATCCCGTTGGATCCCCTGCAATTGAAGAGCGGCGTGGGCGATGTCGCGCTCGCGCGGCGCGACATCGGAACCTCCTATCATCTTTCGGTCGTGGTGGACGACGCGGTGCAGGGCGTGACGGAGGTGACCCGCGGCCGCGACCTGTTCGACGCCACACCGATTCACCGGATTCTTCAGGAGCTGCTCGGCCTCGACGCGCCCGCGTACCACCATCATCGCCTGATCCGGGACGACGCGGGCAAGCGGCTCGCCAAACGCGACGACGCGCGCGCCCTCCGGACATACCGCGAGCGGGGACTGGATCCCGCGGACGTGATGCGAATGGTGGGCTTCACTCCGTTGGCGGCATGATCTCGACTTCGGCACCGTCGCGGACGGCGGTGAAATAGCAGGACCGGCGGTTGGTGTGGCAGGCGGGGCCCTTCTGGTCCACCATCACCAGCAGGCAGTCCCGGTCGCAATCCACCCGCAGTTCGATCAGCGCCTGGGTGTGGCCGCTCGTTTCCCCCTTGACCCAGAAAGCCCGCCTTGACCGCGACCAGTAGGTGACGCGCCGGGTCTCCAGCGTTTTCGACACGGCTTCGGCGTTCATCCAAGCCATCATGAGAACCTCACCCGTGTCGTGCTGTTGCGCGACCACCGGGATCAAACCCCTGTCGTCGTACTTGAGCGTCAGCGGATCGAAGCGGACGCCGTCCTCCATCATCCGTTCCACCGAAACCTCCTTGAATTCGCCGACGCGGGCTTTACCCGGACATTGCAATCGTGGCAAGGACTCCGGACATGAGCACGGAAACCGATCTGATCAAACTCTACTCCGGGCGCATCCTCGCGCTCGCGGCGGACATTCCGCACACGGCGCGCTTGGAGAACCCGATGGGCAGTTCCAAAAAACGCTCGCCCCTGTGCGGTTCCACCGTGACGGTTGATGTCGATGTCGAGGATGGCCGCGTCGTGCGCTTTGGCCAGGACGTGAAGGCTTGCGCCCTTGGCCAGGCCGCCGCGTCCGTTCTGGGCGCGAACATCATCGGCCGCGGACGCGGGGAAATACAAACCGCGCGCGACGAACTTCACGCGATGCTCAAGCGGGAAGGTCCGGTTCCCTCCGCGCCCTTCCAAGGCTGGGAGGTTCTGGAACCCGCCAAAAGCTACAAGAACCGCCACGCGTCGATCATGCTCGCGGTGGAGGCCGCGCTCGAGGCGGTGGATGCCGCGGAAGCGGTTTCCGGCCCGGTTTAGCCGCGCCGGCGTCGAAGCGCCTTAATCATGCCGTGCAGGATCTGAACGTCCGAGCGCGTCAACGGCATCCTGCTCCAAAGGTTGCGCAGATTTTGCCGCATGTGGGGGGCCTTGTGCTCGGGGAAGAAGAAACCCGCCTCGTCGAGCGCGACGTCGGCCCGTTCGGCGAGTTTCTCCACCTCCCGCGCCTCCGCGCGCCGGGTTCCCGCCAAAACCAGTTCCTCGGGAACCGCCTCGCCGGTTAGCCGGCGCCACTCGTAGGCCAGGAGCAACACGCACTGCGCCAAGTTCAATGACGCGAAATCAGGGTTCACCGGCACCGAGATGATCGCGTTGGCTCGGACAATATCCTTGTTTTCAAGGCCGGCGCGTTCCGGGCCAAACAACACGGCGACGCGTTGCCCTTCGGCGATGATGTCACGCGCGTGCGCCACGGCCCGTTCGGGCGTCATGACCTGTTTGGTCAGGTCCCGGTCGCGGGCGGTGGTCGCGAACACGTAGTGAGCGTCCGCGACCGCCTCCGCCGTCGTCCCGAACACGCCCACGTTGTCGAGAACCCGGCCCGCTCCCGAGGCCATGGCCGTGGCGCGGGGATTGGGCCATCCATCGCGCGGATCGACGAGGCGCATGCGCGACAGCCCGAAATTCCACATGGCGCGCGCGGCGCCACCGATGTTTTCGCCCATTTGCGGGCGCACCAGGACGAAGGTCGGCTCGGACATGCAATCGTGGTAGACCGCCGAAGTATCCGTGACAATCACCGGCGGAGCACGGATCGGTCGCCTCATGCCCTCCGACTTCGTGGATCACCGCTCGCTCGCGCTTCCGCGGGCGGCGGCGGGTCGCCGACACCCCATGCCCCGAATTCGTTCC
>JANQKA010000586.1 GCA_028281405.1 Hasllibacter sp.
TCACGGACAATTTTGAGGGCCGGGCCGCGACGGGAGGCGCGGGGCAAGGCCTCGGGGCGCGGGGCGTATCCCCGCGCGGCGTGTCGACCTCGTGCGCGAAATGCAACAACTGGTTTCCGCGCTCGCGCATTTCCTTCAACGCCTGCGGGCCGCCGGTTTCGTGGAGACCGTCGAGAAGTCCGGTCAGGCGGTTGAGCCAGCGCGAGGGGATCGTCTGGGCCTCTCCGTCGCGTTCGGAGCGGGAAAGAATCACACTCGGGCGGGCCGCGGCGTTCTGGAAATCGTGGGCCCTGGTGCCGATCGCGGCGTCCGGCGAGGCCAGTCCCGCCCGCTCGCGCATTTGGCGGCTGAGCCACGGATCCGCCGCGGGCTGCCCTGGCCAGGTTCCCTCGTTCAGACCGCCGAGGATCGTCAGGTCTCCCGACTGCTGGCGGGCCCGGAGGGCTCCCACGATCCTGACGGGATGCCGATCCCAAAAATCCGGAGATACCGTTTCACCGGCGAGGACGCGCTCGATCAGCCGGATCACGTCGGCGGTGATGTATTCCGCGCCGGAAGGGTCGGATCCTTCGAGGTTCCGAAGGCGTTCGACGACCATGCGCTTTTCACCGCGCTCGACATCCCTCAACTCGGCGTCGAGATCGAGTCCGGGCGCGAACGATTTCATTCTCTTTCGAAGTTCGGCGAGGATCTCCCCGAAGGAGGCCCTCTCGGCGATGGGGCTCGGCAGGGCGTCCGAGAGGGCGGCCGCGAAGGCTTTGTGGCCATCCTCCCTTTCACCGGCCCACTCCTCCAAATCATCCCGAGATGGCCAGACCACGCCGTTCCGGCGGAACCACAATTCAAGGCTCCGGGTTTTGCGAAGGTGGTCGGGTCGGTCGGCGGAAAAGGAGCAGATCGGGTTTTTGAGAAGGGCGATCAGATTCGCTCCCGTCGGTTTTTCAACCAGCGACCGCATCAGGGCCCGCAAAAGTTGTCCGGTTGCGGTCGAATGCAATTGAGTTCCGTGGCTTTCGTCGACCGCCACTTCCCATTGCTCGAACGCGGCCACGACACGCCGCGCCAGCTCGGGCTCCAGGATCACGATCGAGACGGTCTCGCCCCGGGCGACCGCTTCGCGGGCCGCGACCGCGATGGCGAGCGCCTCGGCCCTTGGGTCCGGTGCCTCGATGAGGGTCATCCCTTCGGTCAACGGCCCGACCGGCCCGAGGCCGGGGCCGTCGCGCCTCCAGCTGTTCGTCACGGGAGCGGGCCTGAGCGCGAGCGAAAGCAGGGCTTCCCGCAGCGAGGGTTCGGTTTCCTCCCACGCGGGGAGATCGGCGCCGTTCCCTTCCGCGACCACGAATGGGGCGTATCTGCATTGGGGATGGCCCACGGTTTCCCCGATTTCCGTCCAGTCCCCGCCGCTCAATCCCGTGGCGAAGCCGGGCAGGATGACGGCTCCCTGCGGGAGCGCGGCGATGACCTTCGCCAGTTCCGCCGTCGTGGATAGCGACAGGGT
>JANQKA010000714.1 GCA_028281405.1 Hasllibacter sp.
AATGCCCGTCCGGTTTCGTCATCGTTCGTCCTGATTGTGAAGGTTCCCAGTCGCACATCTCCCTCTCCGTCATTCAATATCAAATCGATCTCCGTGTCGCCGGTTCCCGTGTAGGCCCCGGTAATGACCCCACTCGGGCTGATCGACAGGCCTATGTTCGCCGCGTCGAGACTCCCCGTCCCCACCGTGGCGTCGAAATTCCACGCTTCCCCGGATGTGGATTCGGGAAACAGGGCGTTCAAATCTATGGCGGGGAGCCGGTCTCCCGGCACAACGACCAAATATTCCGGATAATTGGTCAATTCAGTAGGGGTCACCACGTCGATTCTGAGATTATGTTCAACGAACGCCATCTGCTCATCGGTTGCCCTGGCGCGAATCGTGACGTCAACGTCACTGGTGAACGGTCCGGTGATCACGCCGCTTCGCGGGTCGATGCTCAGTCCGGTGCCGTCCGCGTCTTCCAACGAGAAAGTCAGCGTATCGTTTCCGTTCGCGTCCAAGAACCACCCGCCCGCGTCAATCGGCAGGTTGATTTGCGTGTCCTTGGCCAAAAAAAACGCGTCCATCGGAGCAGCCAGCGTTTTCGTGGGAGCCGCGTTCGCCATGATGTTCAGTTCGTGGTCGACGGACACCCGCCCGTCGCTGGCCCTGACGCGGATCGTGGCGCTGTCCGTTCCGGAGAACGTCCCTTGGATTCTGTCGTCGTCGAAGGTCAGGCCGGTGCCCTCCAGATCGGAAGCGTCCACCAGCGAGAACGTCAGTTCCCCGTCTCCGTCCGCGTCCGAAAACCACCCGCTCACGGGAATCGGAAGGTTGAATTCCGCGCCCGTCGTCAGAATCACCGCTTCGGTCGGGGCCTCCGCCGTTTTCGTGGGAGGGGCGTTCACGGATATTTCGAAGGAGTGTTCGGCGGACAGCCCGCCATCGTCGGCGCGAACCCGGACTGTGACGTCCTCCGTTCCCGTAAACGTTCCGGTGATCATTCCGCTCTGGTCGTCGATGCTCAGTCCGGTGCCGGAAGCGTCGAGCAGCGAGAATGTCAGCGTCTCGTTTCCGTTTCCGTCGGCGAACCAAGCGCCCGCGTTGATCGGGGGATTCGTGTCATGCCCGGATGTCAGTTCCACTCCCTCCGGCGGGGTGCCCACCACCATCGGCGGCAGATTTCCCGTGACGGAGATCATGAAATCATCCGTTACCCTGGCCCCGCTTCGATCGGTCGCCGTCACCCTGATCAAGATGTTTCCGACGCGATTCGGAGCGCCCGAAAGGTTCGAACCGTCCAGAGTAAGTCCGACGGACGACAATTCCGCCAAGTCTCCGTTGTCCCCGACGACCATCGCCGTGAAGGACAATGTGTCGTTCCCGCCGTCGGGGTCGTCGAATCCTGCGCCGAGATCGATGGGGGATGTCAGCTCGGCTCCTTGAAACGCGTTCCCGTCTTCGAGCGGCGTGGTGGCCGAAACAATCGGGTATCTGTTCGCGTTCGGGGAAATCAGGATCCTGTGTTCGACGGATGGAGCGTCCTCTCCCTCGCCGTTGGTGATGGTGACGATGGCGATCACGTCATCCGTCCCGCTGAATGTTCCGGAAATCTCCATGGTCCCGGAGTCGAAGCTCAGTCCGGTGTCGTCCGGGATGAATTCCACTTCGAAGCGCAGGTCGTCGTCGCCATCCGGATCCTCGAACCCGTCGGCGACATTTATATTCCGAATGGGGCTTCCATCCACGGCGTAACGTTCTAACACGATATCGTCGGTGACCGTTGGTCTCCTCGGGGATCCGGTAGCGGGTTCCTCCGCCGTAATGGTGAATTCCCTCGTGGCGAATGATCCTTCGGGATCGACGGCGGTGACGGTGATCTCCCAGGAACCCGCGTTCAGAATCGTGCCTGAAATCCTACCGGTGTGGGCGTCAAAGGTCAGACCGCTGTCATCCAGCCCAGTCACGACGTAGGTCAGATCGTCACCCGCGTAATCGAAGAAACCCGCGGCCAGATTGATGGGGACGATCGGGGAACCGACATCCACGCTCTGGCCATCGAAAGGAAGCGGAGAGGTCTGGGGAGCGGTGCTTGTGATCGGAAATCTGTTCGGGTTCGGGGAAATCAGGATCCTGTGGACTATGGACGGTGCGTCCGCTTCCTCGCCGTTGGAGACTGTGATGATGGCGATCACGTCTTCCGATCCGCTGAGCGTGCCGGATATCTCCATGGTCTCCGGGTTGAAGCTCAGGCCGATGTCGTCCCGGGAGAATTCCACGTTGAAGACCAGGTCGCCGTCGCCATCCGGATTCTCGAACCCGGCGGCGACATCGATATTCCCGATGGAGGTTCCAGCCACCGCATACCGTCCGAACACGACATCGTCGGTGACCGTGGGCCTCCTCACGGCACCGGACACGGGTGTCTCCGCTGTTATGGTGAATCCTCTCGTGGCGGATTCTCCTCTGGGGTCGGTTGCGGTGGCGATGATCTCCCAGGAACCCTCGTTAAGGACCGTGCCCGAAATCCTCGCGGTTTCGACGTCAAAGGTCAGTCCGCTGTCACCCAACCCCGACACGTCGTAGATCAAACGATCGCCCTCCGCGTCTTCGAAGAAGCCCGCCGCAAGACTGATGGGGGCGATCGGGGATCCCGCATCCACGATCTGGGCAATGAAGGAAATGTCCGAAGGCTCGGGGGCGGTGTTTGGGCCAACATTGCCCAGGGGGATGGGGGTTCCGCCTCCTCCTTCGCTGCCGCCGCATCCGGCCAGTGCTCCGAGCGCCGCGGCGGCTCCGGCGGCCATGCCGGGCGAAGCACGTCGACTCGCGCCGCCGCTGGATAACGGGGGGCGTGGGGGAGGGAGGAGAAATTCATCGCTCATATCGGTCTCCGCGTCTGTCGGCGGAGGCGTCGCGGCCCGACGCGTCCCGCCTGTCCCGGGTCGCCGGCGGCGGCGATCCTGAACGCATGGTTGAAACATGGCGCACTCGCAACGCGGCCGGGCCGGACGTTATCGTCCCGGTGGGTGTCCGCAAACCCCGGACCGCCGGAGGGTATCGCGAAGCAATTCTCGGCGTCAATACCTCCGCGCGACCCGGTGATTGCGGGATCCCACGAGGATTCCGTGCCCGAATCGCCGAATCGTGGCCCTCCGGGCGAATCGCCCTTCGGCGGCACTACCACCAACAGGCGGCCCGTTACGCATCGCGTCGCGCCTCCCCTCCTCCGCCGAATGGCGCGTCGCCATCCGGTCTGGGTCGTGGTCGGCGCGATGCCCGCGACACTCTCGCCACCGTCCCGAGCATCGGGGAGAAGGCGATTTCAGTGTCGTGCTGGATTCCGCCCGCTGGGGTGCTGGGAAGTCGTCGAGTGAATTCGCGGTTCCGTCGTGGGAACGCCACCGTTTCCGATTGGGGGTGAGGCGAACATCGCACATTGGTCGGATCCGCGACGCTCCGAACGGGGCGGGGGCCCCGCGCCACGCGCGAGCCACGTTGAATGGCTCCCTCCTTCTCCGACCCGGACCACCGCATCGACCGCTGTATGACTCGCGGGGAGATCGCCGAATCCACCGTGGTAGCGGGCGATTTCTCATGGTCCGCTACACGCGATCCGCGCCCAAATTCACCAGGGAGAACAGAACGGATGGCGATGCGGTCCACCCCTTCTCCCGTGGTCCTTGCATCGGACGAGCTTTGGGGGAGAAATCGGCGGGTGGGAGCCTTTCCTCCACGTTCGCGCCGCGGGTCATGGCTGGCGGAATTCCGGATTCGTCGGCTTCCCTGGTCGCCACGCGGGATGATGATGCGGGGCGGACGACCGCCCCGGCCCGGCGGCACTGGTCACGAATCAGCCATGAAGCCCTTCGGTCGCGTCGGGATCGACCCGGAGACGGCGGTGCGAAGCAATTGCCGCGGGTTCCGAACGGGTGGCCCACCCCATCCCGGGAGGGAAGAACAGTCGCCTCCGCGCGGGCGGTGAAGATTGTGATACCTATGCGGTGTGTCGAAACGATCCGGCGGAACCGATTCAAGCCGAACGGGTCGGGGATCGGAACCCGGGTGGTGGATGGACGAATCCGTCGGGGAACTTCGAGCCGGAACACACTGGGAGACCGCGTGGTCGCCATGGGACGAGAATCGGTCCAAGCGGACAATTCACCACGAATCGGACCGCGTCATCCGTAATTGGATTCCCGTTCATCGGCCTTGGGCGTGGGAACCTGTGACTTGACGGGGTGACGGCTCGGTACGGCATCAAATTTGGCCGACGACCCAAAGTCGACTCTCCAATGTCCCGCCGTGCGTCGAGAGGAAAATCCGGCCCGAAATTCAAATCCGGATTCGACCGGAAAGAGCGTCGGAGAATTGGGTGGAATCACAAAACCGGTTTTGACGATGGTCGGCGTCCTCCAACGATTCGCGGTAATCTCGGCGCGGCTTGCGTCACCGATTCCATCAATGCCGCCGGCGATCGAATTCCGATATTCCGCCGTACGGAATTCGCCTAATTCCGGATTCGCCGGGTGCGTTCGAACCGGCCGTCCGCTGAAGCGGACCGCTTGTGATTCTCGCCGTCCCGACGGTCGGATTCGGCTGTCGCCGAGGCCCGGTTTCGACGGCGGGCCGCCCGGCCGCGAATCCCCGCCGGGCGGTGCGGCGTCAACCTTGAAGCTCCTCCCACATCTCCTTGTCGCGCTGGGCCGTCCAAATCCGCGGGGTGTCGATGTCGCGCGCCTCGTCGTAGGCGCGGGCGACGTTGAAGGGCAGGCAGTGCTCGTAGATCGCGTAGTCGGAGAACTTCGGATCGCATTCCGCGCGAACCGCGTCCCAGGCGTCCTTCAGGCTTCCGCCTCCCAGCGCGGCCCTGGCCGCCGGGCGGTAGGTGGACCGGATGAAATCCTTGGTGGAGTCGATCGCCGCGTCGACCATGCCGCGCCCCACCAGGGCGTCGCCTCGGCCGGGCGCGATGGCGTCGAGGCCGAAGGAGCGGATCGCCTCGAGGGTGCCCGGCCAGTCTTGGAAGTGGCCGTCGCCGCAATAGCAGGCGGAGCGGTATTCGACGATATCCCCGGTGAACATCACGTTTTGGTCGGGCACGTGAACGACGATGTCGCCGGCCGTGTGGGCGCGGCCGACCTGCATCAGGTCGACCCGGCGCCGGCCGAGATAGACGGTCATCCGCCCGTGAAAGGTCGTGGTGGGCCAGGTCAGGCCCGGAATTTCCTCGTGACCCTGGAACAGGCGGGGAAAGCGGTCGAACTCGCTTTCCCAGTC
>JANQKA010000871.1 GCA_028281405.1 Hasllibacter sp.
GTGTTTCGCGACCCATTGCTCGATGAGCGTGCAAAACCTTGGTCGCGTGGGTGGTCATCGCGTTCAAATCATCCTCATCACGAGGTCGCCCAAGGCGGAACGTTGGTTGTGACTGCTCTGCTTCGCGTTCCAGTTGGCGATCAGTCCGCTGGCCATGAGATCCGGCCCGATTGTCACCCAGTCGCAGCCCACCTCCTCCCGCAACAGGTCGTCGAGGCTTTCGTCGTCCCCGCCGTCGGCGAGATCGAGCACGTGAAGCGCTTTGCCGAGCGGCCCTTCGAGGATCGACCGGGGCAGCTCGTCGCCAACTTTCCACGACTCGGCCACGGCGGCGGGGTCGCTGGAACTCGACATCTCCTCGATCAACTTCACGGCTTCGGTCGGGATGCCGCCGCTCGCGTCCAGGATGGCTTTCCGGAGCGGACGCGTGTCGAGCGCGGACCCGCCGATCGAGTCCAGATGCACCCGGATCATCTCCGCGCCCCAAGCCGTCAGGAACTGGGATTGATCCCGGCGCCGGTTGGCCAGATCCCGCATGACGTCGTCGGCGGCGTCGAGCAGGATGACCGGACGGACCCTCCCCTCGATGACCCGAGGGCTGTCCTCGGCTCCGATGATCGCGTCCTCGGCCTCTTCCGCGCTCGGCGGCTCGAACACCACGATCAAGGACCGGTCGTCCCCGACGCGCTTCGAATTCACGGCGTAATTGAAGTCGCGGTCGTTCGGCGCGATTTCGACGGTCACCTTTTCCCGCCGTTTGCCCCGTGGATCGTCCGCTTCGACGATGTTCTTCAGCGCCTCGCCCACCTTGGAAAGACCCAGCGCCTTCAGCCCGCACACGATGCTAACCCCGGCCGCGCCCGGGCGCGCGATGTTCTCGATCTGCCGGTCGGTCAGCGGCGAATACGGCCACTCCGCCCGGGGGAGCGGGGTGCCCCTCGGGGCGTTCCTGCGGCGGTTGATGGCGCCGTCGTAGGCGACGGCGGGGTCCAAGTCCTGGATTTGCTCCAGCATTTCGTCGATGTCGTCGGGCGATCCCAGCATGTCCGCGACCTGACGAGTCCGCAGCAGATAGTTGAATTCACCGGAGTCCGAAGACGGAACGCGACCCAGGACGCCGAGGTCGAACATTTCGTTCAGAAGCGCCTCGAACGAGGTCGGCGAAGGATGCTCCATGTTCCTGGGCCAAAAAGCCGAGGCCTCGTCGAGAAGCATGGCGGGTTTGAAGCCGGAAATGAACGACCGGCGCTCCTTGCCCTCCGCCGCGAGCCGCGCCAGCGTGTAGGCGATCAAGGCGTAGCGCGGATCCAGATCGAGGGTCCAATGGAACTTCTGCCGGACGCGTGCTTGGATTTTGCCGAAGTTCCGGTGCTGGAAGAGATCCTTGGTCGGAATCGTCCAGAGCGGACCGTCACCGTTCAACCCCGGGCCTCCACCGTTTTCGTCGTGCATGGCGGAGATGATTCCCTTGGCGTATTCCTGAATCAGCGAGGGGTAGTAATTGGCCCAGGCCAGAATCTCCTCGACCGCCTCCATCGACTCGAAGCGGAAGCCCGCGGCGCGCACGGGCTGCACCACCAACTCGTGGGCGGCGCGCCTGTCGTCCTCGGTGCGGCTGAGAGGTCCGACACAAATCGGCGCGCCGAAGTTCGCGAAGGGCGAGTTCGGCTGGCTCAGAGTCCGCTGAACGCCCTGGGCGCCCGCGAACACGGCTTTGAACGAATACCCGGTGTCCTCCATCAATTTCCCGAGGAGGCCGAGTTCGGGGAAATCCGCCTTGGTGTCCGCGTCCATGAAGTGGTCGGCCCCGTCGAACATGCAGACGATCCGGCCGTCCGGCCGGTCGGAGAGCCATTTCTCGATATCCCTGGAGACTTCGTCGGCGCCGCGGCTCGCGGCGGCCACCACGCCGAAGGGCGCCAGCATCTCCTTGAGGCGCGTCCAAATTTCCGACGCTTTTCCGCCGCCGTCGGGTGTCGACACATCGCGGCGGAGAACGATGTGATCCCGGTTCGGCGCGCCGCGGGTCAGGCAAACATGGTTCAATAGCGCCGACTTGCCGAGCTTACGGCCGCCGTACACGAGGCAGCCGTCCGGAGTCTTGGACATGATCGCTTGGATTTCCGCTGCCCGACCGAAGAACATCTCGGGCGGCATGTTGTCGGATTCCGTGGCATAGGGCTCAATCCGACCGTAGGGCAGGCCGCATTCAAACACGACCCGGGCCGTCGGTTCGCGCCGGATCGCCGCGAAGACCACCAGCGCCTCGTCGATGAACAGAACCGGATGGTTCCCAGAGCGCAGGCGCAGGGCGAATTCCCTCCGCTTGTCCGGATCGACCACGCCGGCCGCCAGCAGGACCGCGGGCGCCCCGGGATCCAGAGCCTTCTCCGCGTCGTCCACCGACGTGTCGGCTCCGACCAACAGGAGTTTCCAACCCGTCGTGGCTTCGGAACCGAACGCCGGCGGCAGGAACCACCCTTTGGGGCGGACCGCGCCGTTCAGCATGGCCTGCCGTGAATCGGCGCCGTGCTTCTTGATGTCGGAGACCTTCGCGTTTTCGAAGCCGAGCCCCGCGAAGAACGCGCCGATCTTGTCCGCCGCCGGGATCCTTCCCTGACCCGTGGCGACGGCGTCGCGATACAGGTTTATTATATCCACCGCCTCCGCGCGCCGATCCTCTTCCGTGGCGAGTTCGCCGTCCCCGGCCAAGGCCTTCCTGAATCCCGCGATCGAAGCGGGCCAGCCGGGCGAGGCGGCGAAGGCGACGAAGTCCGGAGCGAACTCCCGCATCAATCCGTCGAGTTCCGTGTCGAGGGCCGCCGCCGGGCGACCGTCGCGAAGTTGCGCGATCCGGTCCTCGATGGTGTCGATGTTGAGGTTCGGATCGTCGAGCGCGGCGAAAAGCGCCTTGGCGTCGTCGGCGTTCCGCTCATTGCGGTAGCTTTCGATCCGTTCCTTCTGGGTGGAGCGGATGCCCTCCTCGACGCGGTCCGACAATCGGTCGAGTTCCTCGGCGTGATCCGGAATGTCCGCGAGATCCTGGACTTCGCCGTCCTCCAGGGCCGCGGCGAGGCGCTCCAAGGCCACCGCGCACCAATCGAGACCGCGGGCGACCTCGTCGTGATGGCCGCTGTCCATTCTGGCGAGGAACCTGAGTCGGTCCCGGCGGGTTTCGACTTCGGCGCGCCATTTTTTCGCGAACGCGGTCATGTCCTCGAGGATGTCCTTGTCCGCGGCGCGGCCGAAGCGTTCGGAGATCCGCCCCGCGGTTTCGAAGGCCGCGTTCGCGCGGGCGCGCTCGATCACGGCGTCGGGCGCCAAGGCTCCGACGTCCGTCAGCGCGGATTTGATGGCTTTGAGACGGCGTTTCGCTTCCATGCCGGCCTCGGGGAAGGCCGAGGGGAGAAGCGCGCGCTCCGCGGTCAGCGCTTCGTCGAGGTTTTTGAAGAAACCGACGAATTTCTCTCCCTTGAGCGATTTGATCGAAATTTTCACCTGCCGGACGATCCATCCCGCCACGGCGCGCGTGACCGGGTCGTCAACCGACTTCCCCCATTTTTCAAGGGCCTTCGCCGCCTTGTCGAGATGTTTCAACAGATCGCGGACCGCGTCCCGGGTTTTGGCGGCGGAACGCTGGGCGTGGCTTCCGCCGTGCTCGGTGGCCCGCGCCCAGGCATCGAGCAGGGCCAGCGGCTCTTCGAACTGACGGTTCAGATAGTCGATTCCCTTCGGGTAAAGGCGCGAGTCCGCAATGTTGGCGCTCACGCCGAACTCCTGCGCCGCGTTTTTCATCGGGGCCGCCGAAGAGAGGATCTCGATCGCCTTGCGCGCCTTTTGCAGCGCGTCCTTCGATCCGTTCTCGATCGCCGACAGGGACTGCCCGATGAGGCCCTGCTCGGAGGCGACATGCCGCATGAATGCCGTGGCGAACGGCCATTTGGATTTCTTTTTGGAGTAAAGGTCGCACCATTCGGCCAACGGTTCCGTTGTGCGTTGTTTGAGGGGGACACGCCGGGCGCCGGATAATTCCGCGAGTTCGTCGGCGTTCGGCGGAAAGTCGTACTCGAGGGCCGCGATGAAATCCGCCGCGCGCTTCAAGTGCTGACCGATTTCGCCTTCGCACAGGGTCGGCAGGCCGTTCCGGAGCGGGGAGTTGGGCTCCATGATGGCCGGCCGCATCAAAGCTCCCAAAAGTAGGGACGATCCGAGGTCGCCGGGTTCCGCGGAAATCGCCCGGTTGGCGATCTGAGAAAAACGCTGCGCGTCCGGCCCGTATTGTCGGTAGGGAGCGCGGGCCGCCGCCGCCGCCCGGAGCGCGGCCGCCTCCAGCGGCCAGACTCCCCCGTCGGCCTCGATGGCCTCCGCGGCGTCCGCCGCGACGCCGATGATGTCCCGGGAGACGAGTTCGGCCAGCACCTCGGTGTCGATGGGAGGGGGCGCGGGAGGGGCTTCCGGGACCGCCTCCGGGATATCCTTCTCCGTCTCTTCGGAGTCCGGAGTTTCGGCGGCGTGGTCCTTCTTCCGGGGGCCGAACAATCGTCTCGCCCGTTCCAGACTCACGCCTTCGAACGCCGGGGACTTTTTGGGCTTGGCTCCGTCCGAAGACGCGGAACCGTCCGGAACGTCCGATTCCGCCTCCCCGGAGCCGTCGCCGCCGGCGTCCGCGTCCGGAACTTCGGGCTCGAAACCGACGCGCATCTCCTCGAGTTCATCGATGGTTCCAATCCGGCCGTCGATGACGCTCCGGACAACCTCCTCCCGGCGCTTCCGCTTTTCTCTGGCCTCGTCGACGGCGGTTTTGGCATCCTTCGCTTTCCCCGCCAATTCGGCGACTTTTTCATAGTCCTCGTTCTCCTGCGCCTCGTGCATTTCGGCGCGCAGGCGTTCCACCACGTCCATGAGTTGCCGAATCTCGTCGTCGGCGCGCCCCAAGTCCTCAAGGACTCCGGAATTGGAAAGCTCTTCGAGAAGAGGGATCGCCGAATCCGGAACGGCGTCGATCCCCTCCCCGATCCCGATTCCGGCCCTTTCGACCTCCTCGACGATCATGTCGCGCCTGGCGGCCGTCAGACGCTCGGAGTGAGCCCCGCCCCATTCCGCCAGCGAGGCGATCAGCCGGAAATCCCCGGCTCCGGATTCCTGGTGAAGCATGGACGTGAGCTCCTCCAGCGTGAGCATCAAATGCTCCTGAACCCGTTTCGACCGGATTTCGGGGTTCTCCTCCAGCATGCCGAGGAGATGCTCCGCGTTCTGGGACCAGTCCTCCACGAAATCGGGATCCCCGAGTCTGGCTTCGATGTGTTCGAATCCCGATTTGGGGTTCAGGATGGATCCGAATCTCCGATTGAATTCGTCCGATTCGGTCGTGTGCTTCATCGTGGAGCAATTGTGGAACGCGTATTCGCAAAATGCCGCGACGGCGATGTCCGCCTTCACTTCGGGCAGCGCGAGCTCGCTCACGCGGGCATGGAGATCGGGATTGTATTTCAACCTGAATTTGGTGACCGGGAACTTGTCGACGATTTTCTTGCATTTGGTGAAGTCATCATAGACTTCGAGCGGTTTTCGGCTCATGTTCCCCATGCGGCGCAGGCAGACGATGAATTCGATTCCCGAAAACACCCAGGGGCTCCGCTCCGCGAGGTCCAGCATCTTGTCGTAAACGGACGCCGGGTCTTTGGGGTCGGCGTCCTCAAGGTCCAGAAGGCCGATGATGTTCTTGATGTCGCGCGGGGAGAAATGCCCGCCCTCGGCGAAATGCTTGGCGGCGTCCGGACAGATTTCCCGGAGTGGGAAGCCGCCGAAGGTTTTCGGGGGCGTCCAATTGTCGGGTTTCCACTCGGCCATGATCATGCGCGGGCCGCGGCGGTCGACGACGGCGGCGGACGGGTCGGCGCCGGAGCTTCGGCGGGAGGGAGCGGCGGCGCTCCACGCGTCGTCCGCCGCGGTTTCGCCGGATGGGGCGTCCGCGGAGGGGCCGGAAGCGTCGAATGGGGGATATTCGGCGGCGTCCAGTTCTTCGTCATCGGCGTTGTTGGGGAATAGCTCCATCGTTTTTTCGCTTGATGCGTGCGCGGCGCTTTTTCCGGAAATCCCCTCGGAGTTTTTCCCGGCGGCGACGGATGGAGTTTTCCAAGCATATTTTGTCTTCGGATTCTTCTGGGCGCTTGAGTTGTCTTCACCGCCAATATCCGGGGCGGGCGCATCACCAATGCCGGTGGACCGCGTGTCGGCCTTCCGGGTGTTTTTTCCGTTCGACTTCAAATCCGAATTCGCCCCGCCGGCCGGGGTTGATTTCCCGATGGCGTCCGGCGCGGCGTCTTTCGCGGTTGCCGCGGCGGGAGGTTTGACCGGGTCAGGTATTGCCTTGTTCTCCGGCCCCGGGGGTTTTCGCGTCTTTTCGCGGGCCTTGGCCGCTTTGCTTCTAACCGCGTCGGTGATGGCTCCGAGGAGGCTGTCCGCGCCCCCTCCGGTTTGCGGTGGGGGAGTGACCCTGCCCAGCAGGGACGATGGATCGTTGTTTTTGGATCGGCGTTTAAGCATCAGGTTATCCTTCAATCTACCAGGTGTGCGCGTTGCCGCCATCGGAGCCATCGGAGCCATCGTTTGCGGTGAATGGTTCGATTCAAGCGGATCGGGGACGTGGCCGCGTCGGCGGCGGAGCGCGAATCCCCGCGGGTCGTGTTCGGGGCGTCGTCGCTTCGGATTCGGGGACGGGCACCCGCTCCTCGGGAGCATTGGGACGACGAAGCGTGGAACGGCGCGCCCGCGTGGGCGGGCGGACCGGATCGGGAACCCGCGCTCCCGCCCCGCGCCGAACGTCGCCGGGCGGTCGGCCGGGACGTTTCGCGGGTCGTCGGCGGCGCGCCAAATCCTTTGGGACTTCGACGACGGGAACTTTCGCGCAATCGCGAGTCGCCTAGATACATTCCTATGGTCTCCCGCGGTTTTCGCGTTCCGCGCGACCATGCCCCTCCGAGTGGGGACGGCGGCGGCGGATGCGCCCTTCCTCCCCCATATAGGCGTTCGACGACGGTTTGCCAAGTGGCGGGCCTAAATTGACCGGGCCGGGCCGGTTCGACGCCAAGGGCGCTCGGGACGGCGGCGTCGGGGCCCGCGCGCCCGGAGGGGAGTCCGCGGCGGCGTTTCCGTCGTTTTCACGGCGCCGCGCCGCGGGATGCCGGAACGTGGGCGGTTCCGCCCGGGTCGATTCGGCGCGCCGGGGATTTCGCGGCCTTTGGTCCGGCGCCCGCCGCCCGGTCGGGCCCTCCGGGGCGGAGGACACGGTGGCGGCGGGGGATTGCCCGGCGGCGGTGCCGGGGACCGTTCCCGATTCGTCCGGAGGGGATGTCCGCGGCGGCGTTTCCTTCGTTTTCACGGCGCCGCGCCGCGGGATGCCGGAAACGTGGGCGGTTCCGCCCGGGTCGATTCGGCGCGCCGGGGATTTCGCGGCCTTTGGTCCGGTGCCCGCCGCCCGGTCGGGCCCTCCGGGGCGGAGGACACGGTGGCGGCGGGGGATTGCCCGGCGGCGGCGCCGGGGCCGTTCCCGATTCGTCTGGGTGGGACACGCGGGGGAGGAACGCGCGCCGCCGACAGGCTCCCCGCTTCGGGCGAATCGGCGGCCGGGAGGTTTCCTTCTTTTGACGGGCCGGATTCCGGGATGGCGGGGCGCCCGGACGTGGCGGTTCAGGCTCCCCGACTCTGTTTCGGCCGCGTGGGTCGGGAGGATGCGGAAAGGGACGAAACCGGGCCCCGGGTTCGATGCCGTCCGCGACCTGAGTCCGGAAGCCGTGATACGCGCCGCTTCCTCCGCGGGCCCCACGCCAGTGGAGGCGTCGGCCTCCCCGGCGGATGCCCGCGAATCACGGAAACGGTCGGCGAATCACCATGTCCCCGACAGCGGGGCCTCCACACCACCCGGAATCTCGGCGGAACAGGCGGACCTTCGGCGGCGGGCTCAAGTTCCGTGGCTCCACACTATCCGGAGGCCCGGGTGGATTCGGCCGCGGCCGACCCGCTAATCCGCGAGGTGGCCGAAGTTCATACGGGCGGGATCCCCGGATTTCCCGGGCATCCATGATAATTCCGCCGAATGGAGGCGAAATCCCGGATTTAACGCGAGGTGAACCGGACGCGTCAAAATCCGGCGTGTCACCCGGTGGTTTGACTCCCGACAAGTCCGGCGGAGGATTGCGTGGCAACTGTCATCGCGACCACCGTGGAGGGCGGCGGGGCCGGAGCGGCTGCTCAGGCGCAACCCGTGGCCGGGCGATGGAACCATGGGGGCCCGACGATTGGAGCGCCGGCGGTGTTGTACGGAATCGCGGGCGCGAACCGCGTGAAGATCGACACGATTCGTTGAAGCGCGCCGACCACCATCGTCAACCGATGTGGTGTTCACATCGAAGCCGCCGGCGCTCAATGGGGGCGTGGCGGAGGCGGGGGCCCGTGGAATGTGGACGGCGACGACGGCGGGGTTTCGGTCGTCCCTTCGAGACGCCGGTGGATTGCGCTCCGCGAATTTCCGCACTCCGCGACGGAGAGGATCCTTCCCGCGAAATCGAGGGAGCGAAAGACCGCGGGCGCGAATCCAGAGACGGCAAATGGGGCGCGCGATGGAGGATTGCGTGGAATTCGCCCCGCCATCCTCGAAGGCGGCGGGGTGTGATCGGGTGGCTTGATGGACAATGTCCATCGTGGTGGAAGGGGAGGCCCGGAGATGAAAGCGACGTCTCGCCGGTTGGCGGGAGCCTTCGGAAGTTGGGCCTCGTCGGGTGGGGGACCGCCCACCGCGCGAACCTCCCGAGACCGCCGCGCGCGGCGTGCCCTCCGCGGCGGAATGACGCCCGGACCCCGGAGGCCCGGGGGAGACACGGCCGGGGATGAGGCGTTCCGGATTTCCGGCACGACGATGATAAAATTTAGTTGCGTAACGGAGGATTATGTTGTCTACTCCCATGGGGAAAATTGGGGCGGACAATGTCCGTGTTGGGGAAAGTTGAGACGCGATGATGAACGCGACGTCTTTGACTGATGGCGGGAGCCCGCGGATGGTGCGTGGCGGCGGGGTGTTCGTCAATACCCTCGTGAGGCTTGTTGACGCCGCGTGGCCAATCCCCGCGACCCACTGGACCGGCCTCTTCACACCCGAAAATTCGGGGGCTCCACATGGCGGGATCATCCGGAGGCTTCGCCGAGACCGCAAAGTGGTGCCGGCCCAGCTGAATCCCCGGCGCTCGGAACTCGAATTTCCCTGGGCAACCGAGCCGTCGCGGGATCGCGGCTTTCTTGGCCGAAGCGAAATCCCACTTCCTTCATCCGCGTCGACCGCCGGAGTCGGGCGACGAATTCCGTCCATTTTGAAACGGGGCCGGACCCCGGGGGGCATTCTCCGCCCAAAGACCCGAACCCTGTTTTTCATGCACCCGCCGTCCGCCACGGCACCCCAAGGAGCAAGGGGCGGGGTGGGCGAATTTCCGCGGCGCGGAGCGCCTCCGTCCCGTCATACCCCGCGCCTCCCCACCATGGCGGATCGATGCCCGGATCCAGCGGTCGGACGGGAGGTTCCGTTCCGCCGCCCTCGGCGATGGGCGTCCGGGATTTCGACCACAATGATGATTCTTCCAATCAGCGAGGATGCGACCCATGCGGTTTTTTCTTGACGAATCCCAATTGGACGGGAATCCCGAACGGCCGTCCGCGTCAATGACCCGCCCGCGCGCCGCGCGGATCTCTTTCGGCATGCTGGGCGCCGCGGCGGCGTTGGCCGGATGTGGTGGTGGCGGAGGTGGAGGTGGAGGTGGAAGCGGCGTCGGCGGAGGTGGAACCGGGAGCGGAGGAGGCCCTTCATCGGGGACCGGCGCCCTCGGAAATTCGGACAATCCCCTCTCGGACCTGACGGTGGACGCCGGCTCCGATATTGTCCCGATCAACCTGTCCGCGTCCTACTTCGCTTCCGAGGGCGACGGAGCGATCAATTTCACGGCGAACCTGGAAAACGGCGAGGATTTGAGCACGGTCGGGCTGAGCCTCGATGACAACGGTCGAATCGTCGGCAGACTCGAGGGCGCGGGAACCGTGGCGGTCCGCGTCATCGCCTCCGACGGGAACGGCGTATCGTTCGTGAAGTCGTTCAACATCACGGCGGAAGACCCTGGTGGGAGGCCCACGGTCGAGGTCGCGCAACTCGCGGGGGACATGCACGCGGCCGTGGGGGACGAGATCGACGCCATCGATGTGACCGGCGGATTCGGGGATCCCGATATCGGCGGGAACGATCTGGTCTACGCGGTGCGGTTCAGCCGGGAAGGCCATGGACTGTCGTTCGACGAAACGACCAGGGAGATCACCGGCACCTTCACGGGAACGGAGGACGTGACGGCCATCGTCACCGTCACCAACGGCGAGGGCGGCGGTTCCGTCGAGCACAGAATCGTCATTTCGGCGAACCAAAAACCCGTGGAGGGCGACGCGCCCCTTCCCGCGAACGTGAACGCGGTGGTCGGGCAAAGCATAACGAGCATCGATCTGGGCGGGGCGTTCAGCGACCCCGAGGGGACGGATTTGGACTTCACGGCGCAGCGCGTGGACGGTTCGTCCTTGACCGCCTTGACCGGCACCGGGCTGACGCTGAGGGGAGACACGATCGAGGGGACGCCGACAACGGCGGGCACCCTGACGATCCGGGTCACCGCCACGGACGAGAACGGGGCGGGCACGTCCCGGGATTTCACCGTCACCGTGGCCGAGGCGCCCAACAGGCCGCCGGCTGCGACCTTGGCGGCTTCGGCGTCGCCCAGGGTCAATCCCGGGGCGGATCTGCCCATCGATTTGAACGCTTGGTTCGACGACCCCGACGGGGATTCCCTGACTTACTCCGTGACCGCGCGGGTCGACGGGGCCGAGACCGGGTTGGCGGCGGTCGGGTTGACGCACGATGGAGCGAGGATTTCGGGAACCTTCACGGGCAGGCGGGACGTGACGGTCACCGTCGCGGCCTCCGATGGAAGCGCGTCGGCGACGCACTTTTTCACGATAGCGGGGCAGAGCAACCGGCCTCCCGGGTCGACGTCGGCCGCGGTCGCCGTCTTGGGGGCCGGCGGGGGGCTTCCCGTCGAATTAAGCACTTGGTTCGAAGACCCGGACAGGGACACCCTAACCTACTCCGCGACCGCGAGGGTTGGGGGCATGGATGTCGCCCTGAATTCCGCCAACATCGGACTTGCGTTGGAAGGCGATCGGATCACCGGCTCCTTCACTGGAAGCGCGGACGTGGAAATCACCGTGACCGCCACCGACGGGGACGCCACCGCGACGCACATCTTTTCCGTCACGGCGGGGTTTTCCGAACTTTTGGGCGCGGACGACGTTGGCGACGTCTTGGTGGACGATTCGGGCGGAGACCGGGCGATCCGGGGCCTGGGGGGCGACGACACGATCACCGGCCGGGAGGGCCGGGACACGATCGACGGCGGCGATCATGTCGAGGGCGACACGGCGGTCTACTCCGGCATCCGGGCGGACTACCGGTTTTCAACCGAGTCGAGGCATCGGGGACAGGACAGCGTCGTTTGGACGATCGTCACCGATGGACGCGTGGGCGCGCCCGACGGCGAGGATGAATTGCGGAACATCGAATTCCTGGATTTCGCCGATGTGATGGATATCGCAGTGTCCGGACTCGACGCCCCGCTCTCGGAAGTGACCGGGGACGACGAAGACAACACCCTGGTTGGCGACGCGGAAAATCAGACTATTTCCGGCGGCGGGGGCGTCGACACGATCTCCGGTTTGGGGGGAGTGGACACGATCGACGGCGGCGCGGGGGAGGATGTCATCGACGGTGGAGCGGGCGACGATGTCATCGATGGGGGCGCCGACAACGACAGGATCACCGGCGGCCTCGGCGACGATGTCATCGACGGCGGCGCGGGCGACGGGGACACGGCGGTTTACGCGGGCGACCGCGGAGATTACATCGTCATTCCTTTTCGGGACGCGGGCGGGGAATCGAGGATCAGGGTTCGCGACGACGACGCCGCGGTTCCCGCGGAGGACGAGGGCACCGACACCCTTGCGGGAATCGAACGGGTCGAATTCGCCAACGGCGAGACGCTCTCGGCCTCCGGGGCGGCGACTTCCGGCGGCGACATTCTGTTCGGCACGGAGAACGACGACCTGTCTCTCGACGGCGGAGGGGGAGACGACGTGATCGCCGGCTTTGGCGGAGGGGACACGCTTTCGGGCGGGGCGGGCCGCGACACGCTTCACGGCGGCGAGGGAGACGACACGATTCACGGCCACACGTCCGATGACGCGGGCGGGGACGAGGACACCGCGGTCTACGCCGACAACCGAGACGGGTACGACGTCTCGACTTCGCGTGTCATGGTGGCGGGGCGGATGGTCGCGCGGGTCACCGTGCATGAAACCGGCCCGGAAATCGGCGACGTGGACGAGGGTGAGGACACCCTGCTGAGCATCGAGAACATCCGCTTCGCGGACATTGAGTTGCTGCTGGAAGAGATGCCGACGGTGGCCGAAGGGGCCGCGGAGGACCAAGCCGTGGCACGCGGAGTCGCGATTTCGCGGGTCAATGTCAGTGACTGGTTCGCCGACATGAACAATCACGCCGATTTGCGGTACGTGGTCGCGGGCCTCGATGACTCCGGACTGTCGTTCTCCCAGGTGACAAACATGATCGACGGCGCGCCCATCCTGGACAGGGTGGAGATCACGGTTGTCGCCACGGACCCCCTGACCGACGTGACGGCGTCGCACTCCTTCACGGTCACGAGGCCGAACACGCCGCCGTCCGCATCCTCCGAACCGCTTCGGAATTTCGTGTTGTCGGTTGGCAACGACGTCGGGGACGTCGACATCCGCGACGCGTTCCAGGACGACGGCGGGGTGGGAGGATTGACCTTCACGGCATCCGCGAATCTGTCCGACAACACCGGCTTGACGTTCGACAACGGGGTGGTTTCCGGGAGTTTCTCGGGCGCGGAAGGCGTGAGTCGGGTCGTCATTTCCGCCGACGACGGCACCCACGCCCCCGTGGAACTGACGTTCGGCATCGACCGCGTGGACGCCGGCTCGGACCTTGTCGGCGGCGCGGGCGACGACTTGATTTTCAACAGGGGCGGGGACGACACGATCCAAAGCGGAGGTGGAAACGACGTGGTTGTTTATCAAGGCGACCGCGACGACTACAGAATTTGGCAGGAGACCCTGGTCGGAGGCGGGGCTCTCGTCACATTCGTTCGGGACAAGGTTCATCACGGCGCGGGCGACGCGACCGACGAGGGAATCGATTCACTGACCGGCATCGGCCATCTGCGTTTCGGTGGCGGAGCGGGCGCCGACGTTGCGATAACCCACAATGACATAGGTTTCGATCATCCCGCGATAAGCCTGACGGACGACGATGGCCGGACAAGCGGCTCTTTCGTGATCGGCGGAACCGCGGCCTGGATGCCCATCGACGCGAAACAATGGTTCGCCGACGGGGGCGATGTGACTTTCCGATTGGTGGATGGCGGTTCCGGACTGACCCTCGACGGCCCCACCACAGGGGTCGTCGCGTCCGCGCCGGCGATCGGGGGGGTGTTCGAACTCGTGTTCACGGCCTCCGACGATCCGGATGTCAACGCGACATACGACGACGCGAGCCACACGCACACGCTCACGGTTATGGTCCGCCCGGTGACGGTGCCGGGAATGGCGCCCCGCGATTTCGTCCTGACGACGGGCGACGATGTCGGGTCCATCGATTTGAGCGTCGCGTTCGACGACCCCGACGGCGACAACAACACCATGACGTACTCCGCGGTTCTGGGGAACGGAGATGGATTGGACACGGTGGGATTGACGGTCGACTCGAACAGTGGCGTGATCACAAGCGTCTCCACTTCCGCCGGGTTCACCGGAACTGGAAACGCGACCATCCGGGTGACCGCCACCGACACCGACAATCTCTCGCGCGACGTGGAATTCGAAATCATGGTGACCGCGTCGGGATCGGACCTTGTCGGCACAGCCGGGGACGATGTATTGATCGGCAGGGCGGGCGACGACACGATCACGGGAGGAGCGGGCGACTACGACGTCGCGGTGTTCGCCGACGCGCGTACGAATTACAGGATCTGGCGGGACGGAACCACGACGTTCGTGCTGGACAAAACCAACTCGGGAATCGGCGAAGGCCGCGACGCGCTGACGGGAGTCGAATTCCTTCGGTTCGGAGGCGTGGCGGGGTCGGATACCGCGGTGTCCTCCATCACGTTCGACACCCCCGCGCTAAGCCTCGCGCAAAATCGACCGGCGGGGGGCACGCATCTCCGTGGGGGCGCTCCGTTCACGCCCATCGAGGCGGGCGACTGGTTCGAAGGCGGTGATCCGAGCACGACAACCTACTCGCACACGGTCACCGGCGGGACCATTAGTGGACTGTCGGTCAATTCCTCGAGCGGCCGGATCACGGCCAATCCCGATGCCGATGGGACATTCACCATCACGGTCACCGCCTCGGACGACCCCAACGCGACCTACGACGATGTCTCGCACACCTACACGCTCACGGTTTCCGCGGTGGACGCTCCGCCCACGGCGACGGGAGATTTGTTGAATTTGGTCTTGGAATCCGGGACGACCTTAACCGGCGGCGACATCGGCGTGAAGCGTGTGTTCGACGACGACCTTGGAGTGGAAAATCTGACATTCTCGGCCGCGCCGGGACTGGCGGGCGCCGGATTGTCGATGGGTTCCGACGGCTTGATTTCGGGCGCGTTCTCCGGTTTTGGGAATGTCGTGGACATCACGGTCACGGCGCGGGATCGTAGCGGCGGAACCGCGGCTTCGGACTTTGACATCATATTCGTGGGAAGCGGCGCAAACCTTGTCGGTGGCTCCGGGGACGATCTGATATTGAACCGCGCGGGAGGCGACACGATCGACGGGGCCGGAGGCGGCCGCGACACGGTGTCCTACGACGGCGCCCGTACAGATTACAGGATTTGGCGGGACACGGGCACCGGTGAGACGTTCGTGTTGGACAAACTCACTCCCGGTTCGCCGGTCGGGCGGGACGCGCGCACGGACACCTTGTCCAATGTCGAATTCCTGCGGTTCGGCGCGGTTGAAAATGGATTGTCCGGTTTCGCGTTCGACGCGTCTCCCGTGAACCGGGCTGGGAACGCTTCGACGACCGAGACGGCGATGATCGGCGGAACGGCGGAAATCCTTGCGCCAATCGATGTCAAGCGGTGGTTCGAGGGTGGCGATTCCGGCGGCCTGACCTACACTCTGACGGACGCGGGCGGATCGGGACTGACGATCGCCGACCAGGCCGCCGGACTGATTTCCGGCGCGGCGACCGGCGTGGGCCAATACACGGTTACGGTGACGGCATCCGACGTCGCCAATGAAACCTACGACGATTTCACCCATACGGTAACGCTCACCGTGTCCCAAGCGAACAGGACTCCGGCGGTCGCGACCAGTTCCGCCCCGTCGAGCGTGGTGCTCGGAATCGGGGGCGGCAACGGATTGTCGATCGACCTGGACGGATGGTTCGACGACCCCGACGGCGACTCCCTGACCTACACCGCCATGACGGGCGGCATGGATCTCTCGGCCGCGAACATTGGATTGTCGATCAACAACGACATGCTGTCGGGAACATTCACTGGAACCGCGGGAGCCACCGTCATCGTCACCGCGGCGGACGGCGGCGGCCTGACGGCGACCCACGCGTTCAATATCAGGGCGGTCGCGGCGGGGGGCGTCCTCTTGGGAACCACAGGGAACGATCTGGTGTTCAACAGGGAGGGTGACGACACGATCGACGGCAGCGCCGGCGACGGGGACGTGGCGGTGTTCGCCGACGCGCGGACGAATTACAGAATCTGGCGATCGGCGGACATGACCCGGACGTTCGTGCTGGACAAAACAGCCTCGGGGACCGACGAGGGTCGGGACGCGTTGACGGGCATCGAGTTCCTGCGGTTCCAAGGCGGGTCGGTCCCGGATGTCGCGGTGTCCTCACTCACGTTCGACACCCCCGCGATAAGCCTCGCGCGAAATTTGCCGACGGGGTACGACTCCGTGATCGGAGAATCGTTCGCGGAAATCCAGGCGGGCAACTGGTTCGGGGGAGGCGGCACGATCACCTACTCGATCTCGGTCGCCGTCGGTACGGTGACGGGGCTGTCGATCGACGCAAGCGGCCTGATCACGGCCGCCCCCGACACGGCGGGCGAGTTCGCGATCACAGTCACGGCCTCAGACGATTCCAACGCGACCTACGACGACGCAACCCACCAATTCACGCTCAGTGTGACCGAAAGAAGGAAACCGGAAACCACGGTCGAGGCGCGGACCAGGGACAAGCACGATCCCACGTCAGGACCCATAGACCCAATCGACTTGAAGCGGTGGTTCAGCGACAGGGAAAACGACCCGATCACCATCACGGTGGATGGCTTGAGCGGAACCGGGCTGTCGGTCGACGGGAACAGCGTGATTTCGGGCACTCCCATCGCGGGCGGCCCCGTGGCGGTCACGATCACCGCAACGGACCGCGATGGAAGCACCACGCACATCTACATCATCGAAACGGCCACTCAATCGGGAAACGCCCTGCTCACCTTGCCCGACAGAACCGTTCTGACGGGAAGCGCGATAACTCCCATCTCCGTGAACGGCGCGTTCAACATCCCATCGGTCGTCTATCCGTCGTTTTCCTTCGAGGTGGGGCCCCGGAGTGAAACACTCTCCACCATCGGCTTGGCATACGATCAACGGACCGGATTGATCACGGGGACCATCGCGAACGCGGGCGCCCACGCGATCATTGTCAAGGCCGCCGACGGAAATGGCGGAACCCAAAGCAAGGCGTTCGGCATAACGGCGGTGGATCCGGACCCGATGCCGGTCGATCGGGGGCCCGAGGTGTTGGTTCCCCGTTTGAGCGGCACCGGGGATGTGAACGAGACAAGAATTCTCGTGGACGACACGGTGGTGTTCACGAAGGGGAGGTCGATAACGACGATCGACGTGAGATCCCTGTTCAATGATCCGGACAACGACGTGCTGACCTACGAAGCCTGGGTGGGCAGTTTGCTGGAGGCGGACAATCCGCGCGACGCTCGCGGTCACTTGGTGCGACTCGACGATGAGAATTTCGGACTGTCCATTGATAACGGGGTGATTTCGGGAGCGCTGAGCCGTGATTACGAAGGAGCGGCGGGCGGGGAATACACCGATGTCTCCTTTGAAATCGTGCTGAGGGTTATTTCCGGAGGTGAGCAGAGCCGAAAGTACGCGCATTTCGGAATTGAAACGGGCGCGGAGAGCGAAAGCGTGTGGGACGGAGGATTGCTTCCGACATTCAATGTGAAGATCAACACCGCTCCAAGGATATCTTCATTTTCGCCGCTTGAAGATAGATTCGTCACGACGGAATCGCAATTAATTGGGATTGACTTGTCCACGGGATTCGAGGATCCGGACCCGGGATCCACCTTGTCGTTCTCGGTGGAGGGCTTGGATGGAACCGGCCTGAATATCAACAACAACTTTATCGCAGGATCATTCACGGGCTTTGCCACGGGGAAATCGGAGAAGACGATCATCGTTACGGCGACGGATGAACACGGCGCGGCAACCTCGGATCAAATTAAACTGAAATTGAATTCAGCGCCGGAAGCGTCGTTCGTTTTGGAAAACAGAACCGTTTCCACGGGCGGGATGATAAATCCCATCGGGGTCGACGGAGTGTTCCGGGATCCCGACGGAGACGATTTGAATTATTACTTCGATGTTGGGACGCAGCGAGCGTCACTGGATTCGATCGGCTTGAAATACGACGATAGAACCGGATTGATTGCCGGAACAATCACGGACGCGGGCACCCATGAGATCAACGTCACGGCCACCGACGAAAAGGGTGGAAGAAATACACAATCGTTCACGATCGAGGCGGTTGACCCGGATCCGGGGCAAGTCGACCGATCTCCCGAAGTGTTGGTCCAACGGGTTCAAGGCACCGGAGATGCGAATGAGACAAGGATTTTCGCGGATGGAGATGTGGTGTTCACCAAGGGTGAAGCGATAACGCCAATCGATATAAAGCCCTTGTTCAATGACCCTGACAACGACGTGTTGACCTACGAAGCCTTCGTGGGCAGGTTGACGGCCGCGGACAATCCCGAAGATGGTGATTTCAACAGTTGGAGAAACCTTGACGATCCCAATTTCGGACTGACATTCGAAAACGGAGTGATATCGGGAACGTTGAACGAAAACTATGCGGGGGAATCCAACGGAACCTACACCGACGAATCTTTCGAAATCGTTCTGAGGGTCAGCGACCCAATCGCTGGAGGCAGGAAATTCGCGAATTATGGGCTTGCCACGGGGAACACCAGCCCAAGCGTGCATGCCTGGGGCTTGATTCCAAGCTTCAACGTCAAGGTCAACACGGCCCCAACGATCTCGGCATCGCCGATCAACGATATTTATCTATTACCGTTTCAAGGAATCAGTCCAATCGACGTCGCCACGGGATTTCTCGATTCGGACCCGGGGG
>JANQKA010000402.1 GCA_028281405.1 Hasllibacter sp.
TCCTCGTTCCGATGCGGGATCGGAGGAATCGCGGAAACCCCTGAGACGGCCCGTCCGCGAAACGTTCCCGGCACCGCGGGATTCCGTCCGCCGACCCGCGCCGAAACCGACGGGGCCTCCATCGGAGTAGCCGCCAATCAGTGAACCGCCCGCTGGAGATCCCCAGAAAGCCCGGAGAGGATTTTCGCGGCTTCGAGCGACCCGAGCCGCGCGGTGACACATCGGCATTCGCGCTTCCCCTCGTATTTTCCCGTCAACTCCCACCCGGCCGCGATGTGGGCGGTTCAGCTCGCCAACGCGATGTCCGTCCGATTCATGCTTGGGAGGGCGTCGCCGCGGCGACCGGGTTCGAGGTTGTGATGTACCACCGGTTCGCCGCGGCGACGGAACCGACCGCGCGCCTCACCGGCACGGTCCACTATTTCGCGACCGGGATGGCGTTGACGGAGTTGCTGACCGTGAGGAGCAATGAGACAGAGCGGGACTGTTCCCGGAAGGGGCCATTAGGCGTTCCCCGACCGCGCGTCCACACGCTGCCACACCCCGGTTCGTCCGTGACAAGGCGGTTTGATTGCCCGATATCGGCATGGACGATCCTGGTGAAGGTGGACACCGTCGCTGAACCGCGATTTCATCCGGATCGCGAAGGCGGAGGTCGCTGCTGCGGCGGGGGGAACGCACCCCTTCACGACACGTCGAACGGTGCGGTCGACCGCGTCGCCAATTGCCTGGAGGTGTCGAATGACGTAGGACTCCCGAAGTGTGTCACGCCGTCCGGGCCGGGTCGGCGATGACCCGTCCGGAAATCCGCGGACCGTCCGAGGCCAAAGAGAGAACATTGTCCGGTTACGGGTGCGGGTAATTTGGGGGCATGTCAGCCAAGCCGCCGTTGATCGTCCGGGGGCGGTATCCGATAATGACCATGTCGTCGCTCCGTCCGGCATTGGCCGTCGGGAGCGCTTCTCCGCGGCCAACGAAGTCATGTGCGCCGCCCCAGCCTCAACCAACGAACATGCTGTTGCTGGCGGTCCGCCGCCTCCGCCTCCGTCGCTTTCGCATCCGGAGAAAGCGACGGTCGCCTCCGCGGCACCCGCGGTCACGCCGAGGATGGAACGCTTCTTGGTGTCGCACGTTTCGCATTGAATGGAGAATCGTCGCGCCCTCCGGTCTCCGTCATGCTTGCGTTGGGAAGTCCGGCCCGCCGGAATCCGTCCCAAGGGCGGACGCCCCGCCGCGGTTCGGCCCGCGCCGAATCCACGGTCGGACGGGACTCCGGCACCCTCGCCTCCGGTTCCGCCTATGGGTCGCCGCCCTTGAGCGGAGGAGAGCGTATTTGGGGGATGGACGGCGGACGCGAGCGGCGAATTTTCAATGGAATCAGGGAATTTCGCGCCACCTCCGCGAAATTTCGCTTCGGGAGTGAGCGAGGACCGTCCGTCCCAACCACGTAGCGGCCCGGAGACGCGGTTTCGGAAGGAGACCGGCGTTCCAGCATTTCCGTCGAAGAAAGAACCGGTAGGCCAGCTTCGACTCCCAAACGGCCATGCGGCGGCGCCTCCACGAACACCGCGGCTCTTGTGGAAGCGGATTCGGGAGATATGCCGCGACGTGCCACGCCGACCGCGGCATCGGGTCCGGCGTCGGACAGGCGTTGTCGACCATTGACAATCCGCGCCTTCGCTCCTAGATGGGGTCTGAGGCAAGTTCAAGAGGAAAGGGACAGACTTGACGGGCAACGCGGGGGAAGAAACCCGGTCGAGCATCTTCAGGAGGGAAAACTTCCTCGCGGGACTTCTCGTCGCGCTAATGGTGCTGAATTTGTACCAAGGGCGGGATACCGCCTTGACCGTTGCGCGGAACGAAGTTTC
>JANQKA010000826.1 GCA_028281405.1 Hasllibacter sp.
ATTCGGTCCCGGACGCGCTCCGGTTCACGAAGGCGACCGCCCCGGCGGACACCCTTTGAAGCTCCGCCTCCAACTTGGGCTGGATCGCGTTCAACCTCTTGTGAATGTCCTCCTCCACGACCAAGGCGAGCTTGAACACGCTGTCCAAGGCGGCGTTCTTCTCGCCCGCGATCTTGTCGGCGGCCATCAGAAGGCCGTCCAGCGTCGACTCCACGTCATCCGCGACGGGTATGTTTTTTGGCACTTCGGTGGCCTTGCGGAGTTGCACCATCTGCAGCCTGGTGACCAACCCCACCAACGGTTTCAGATCCTTTTTGTCCGCGCGGACCAGCGCGTCGAAATACTTCTCCGCGTCCGCCCGAGTGACCACCATCGGAAGCAGGCCGTCCATGAGCATGACTAGGGACGCGACGGCGCGGGCGACGCGGCCGTTGCCGTCCTGAAACGGTTGGATCTGCGTGATCCTGTGGTGGAGCCACGCCGCGCGGACCTCTCCCGGGACGTTGTTCTCCAGATACTCCGCGTGAATGTCGACAAGCCTGTCCATCTCGGACCCGACGCGTTCGGGCGGGCAGCAAACCCGCGTGACGCCGTCCCGGACGGGATAGTTGGCTTGGGTTTTCCACTCGCCCTTCGGAAGCGGGATCTCGAACGGGTTTCCCTGCTCGTCCATTCCCTCGGCCGTTTCCTGATTGCGCGTCAGGCACGCGTGGAGCTCCTTGATGTGGGATACCGAGAGGTCGTGATCGGCATCCGCGAGTTTGAACACGCTTTCGATCGCTTCTTTCTGGTCGCGCAGGAGCTGGATCACATGGTCGCGAGGCCTGTTCGTCGATTCCTCGTCGAGCGACTCGGCCTGAAATCCATCTTCGATCAGGGATCGGGCCGCGTCGTCTTCGATGTCGTAGAGGGCCTCGACCGCGCCAGCCTCGACGGCCCACTCCCGGCTCAACCTATCAATGAAATCCGTGAGTCTTCCGCTGGCGCTCAATCCCGTGCGCTGGGCCGACCACGCGTCCTTCAGCCCCGGCATCTCCGAGGCGGCCAAATCCGTTGGGTCAACTTCGAGGCCGGTGATTCCGGTCTCGGGATTCCAAATCGCACGCTGTGTCATATCCCGTCTCCCTGTGTCGTATTTTGCGGGGCGCCGCGAACGCCAACACCCCGTAACCCGTGCCTCCATGATGCGGTGGCCAACCATTTATCGTCGCTCCCAAGATACAGGGGGGTGCCCCTGGGGGCAAGGCGAAACCCTCGCTTCGATGTCGCCGGACGCGCCCTTGTCGTCCACGCGATGGGCGGCCACTCCGCAAGCATCCTGGGCGCAACCGGATCCCGAACCGAGCGGGTTCCGGGATGAGGCGTGGATGCGGCGGGGTGGCCGTGCCCGCCGGCGGCATCGATTCGGAACGGGTGATTCGTGGCGAATTCAGTCGGGGGAACCTGTTTCGTTGGTGTTCGGGTGTGGCGCGACCATGGTGGTTCCGACCCCGGGGAGGCTTCGTGTCCCGTCGCCGCCCGCCGTCGACCGGGTTCCAAAAACAGGTTCCCCGGCGGCGAGATAAGCGCGAACCCAGGCACGAGGGAGCGATCATGACGACCCGACGCTCTTCCGAGGCCGCGTGAAAGGCTCATGCACATGTTCCGACGTTGAACAAGGTTCGCAAAAATGCCGCCCGGGCGGGGAAACCGAGCGCCCACTCTCCGAAATGAACAGGTCCTTCGGCCTTCGCCCGAATATGGCCGGGGAACGGGCTTCCAGCGTCGCGCACCCAGCAGATGGAGCGGCGGCGGCATTGATGAATCAGCGGCGCGAGTCGCGTGGCGGCCAACGCGAATCGTTGATGGACGCCGTACACCATCGTCACCCGTTCCCGCGTTCACGATCAAGTCGCCGGCGACCCGCGGCAACCCGACGCCGAAGCGCGCCGGGGAAAGACCCGAACCCCTCCAGGAACCGATGGCCCTCGTGATCTCCGAAGGGAATCGCGCGCCGTCCGATCCTCGTGGCGGCGCGTGGCGTTGATCGGAGGGGAGGAGCGGGTCGAGGCGAGGCGCGACGCGGGACTCATCCATGGCGAGGAACGAGCGATGGCCAATGCCCCGCGCGCGCATGGTTGACCGCCAGGCTCGAACGTGAGGCGGCGGATCACGCCAATGCCCCGCGCGCGCATGGTCGATCCGGCGACTGGCCACCCGAGGTCGAGACGAATTTCCAATGCCCCGCACGCGCATGGTCGATCCACCATTCGACCGGCCACGGAAGGAAGCGCGTTTCCGCGTTCCGAAACGAACAAGGCAACATCGGAAATGCCCGATCACCGCCGGGGAACGCGTGCCCGCGTGACGCCGGCGAACAGAATCCGGCAACCCGTCGCCGAATAGCGACCGGGAATGTATTGAGGCCGCGCCATGAATCGATGGCCCGCGCGCCATCGCCGAAGGGGAGTGGCGCGCCGTCCAAGCCGCGTGAAGGTGTGTGACGCTGCACTTGGGAGCGGCGCAGAGCGCGTGTTGCTCTTCCAATGGCGCAAAAAAGCGCATTCCCACGCTCCACCGGCGAACAGGGTTGACCCACCTGTCGTGCGCAACGGAAGGAAGCGCGTACCCGCGTTCCGAATCGAACAAGGCTCAATCGCGTCGCCCGAATACCGCCGGGGAACGAGTGCCCGCGTCAAGCCTCCGAACAGGGGCGTGGCCCGCCG
>JANQKA010000828.1 GCA_028281405.1 Hasllibacter sp.
GGTGGCTGACGCCGTTCATCGATCCCGGTTCCGCTTCCGTCGCTTGTCCAGAGGGCCGGAAGCGGACCGGGAGGATGAGGGGTGCTCGAACCGCTGGGCCACGGCGCCGATCCGGTCGAGCGCTTCGGTCGCCCGATCCGGTGCGCGCTTGGCCACGGCAATCGCCAGCGCCTCGGTGATGGCCAGCGGTACGGTGAGCGTCTGGTAGTCGCCGGTCTTTCCGCGTGACGCGGCGAGGATCTGGGCGTCGGCACGCGCCATGTCGGGCGCCAGCACGTCGGTCACCGCGACGATCGCCGCTTCCCGCTCGGCGGCGATGTCGAGCAGCACGGCCAGATGGCGCGGCGGCGATCGAAAGGCGAAAGCGAGCAGCGCGTCGTCCGGTCCCATCCGGGCGACCCGCTCGATGACGTCCCGCGGCGCACCGCGCAAATCCACCACATCGCAGCCAATGCGGGACAGGCGGCGCAAGGCGAGTTCGGCCAAGGTCGTCGCATGGCCGCTGGCAAAGACATGGATCGTCCGCGCCGCGGCCAACCGGTCGGCCGCAGCCTCGAAAGCCCGGTCGGTGACCGTGGCGGCGGCCATGGCGAGTGCATCGGCCTGATGCGCCAGGAGCGTGGCCAACGTGCCTGCGCCATCGGCGGGCACATCCACAAGCTTGCGCAATCTTTGCACCGGCGAGGTCGTATCGCGCACCCGCGCCCGCAAGCCCCGGCGCAGCTCGACAAAGCCGGAATAGCCCAGCTTCTGGGCGAAGCGGACCACGCTGGCCTGATGGACGTCGGCGCCGGCGGCAATGGCTTCGGTCGACTGGAAAACGGCCAGTGCGGGATCGCGGCTGAGCTCCGCCCAAATGCGCTTGTCGACCGCCGTCAGCTTGTCGGAACGGGCGGCAAGCCGCTCCTGCAGCGAGGGGCCGCTCTCGCCCGTGTCACCGTCGACACACTGATCCGCCGGTTCTGCATCGCTCATTGCGAATGACCAATGAAGTGCATTCAATAATGCAGACCGCTAACAGCTTGAAACCGCCGCTTCAAATGAAGTTTTGATGACGCGAGGGTGCCGTTTTCATAGGAGGCGCCTTCAAAGGTCGCTGTTCGGACCGGCCCCGGTTTCGACCGGACACGCTGGCATGGCTCGGAGGGCTTTGGCCTATCCCCAAGCACAGACTCGTGTCGGGCCCGTGCGACGTATCGAGACCACCACAGGGACGGAGCGGCACCGTTTGGAGCGCGGCGTGGTCGACGCCGCCGACCTCGACCCCGACCTCGCCACGGATGAACGGTGGGGGTCGTCCGGACAGTCGATGCAGCCGCCCGCCCCTGCACAAGCAGCGAACCCGGCGTGTCCCCTGCGCCCTACCCTCTCGGCTCATCCCGCTCGCGCGGGGAACGGCGCGTTCTGCGCGGTGGATACCGGCCTGCACGTGCTGGCGATCGAGCACACCCGTCGGGATGAGCTGATGGTGACGACGTTCAACAGCACCCCTTAAGAGGAACACCAGCGCAGCATCGAGCACGATTAACGGGTGTGCCAAGGAAAGGTGAGGCTGGCGGGGCTCGACTCCCCGTCCCACCGGGGCACCCGCACGCGGTCATGGCATGAGCCAAGCCTACGGCATCGAGATTATCACCGTGTTTCAGCCTCGCGGAGACCAGTATTGGTCATCCGGACAGTCGATGCAACTGCACCTCCAGAGGCAATGACCGTTAGATATGTTCTGTGCCCTGTTCTCTCTGTTCATCCCCGCTCGCGCGGGGAACGGCCTGGACTAGGGGGCGGAGATTGCCGTGGGCGCTTCCGGCGCCGGATCGAGCGGCACCAGGACCGGATCGATCGTCAGGCCCAGTGCCCTGAACGCCACTTCCATTTGGTCGAGCTGCGACGCGTGATCCGGTTGCAGCAACCGGTTTACTTGCCCTTGGCTCTGCCCCAGGCGGTCGGCCAGTTCCATTTGGGTCACCGATTGCGCCCGCATCGCGCGGTACAGCCCGATCTTGAGCTGCAGCAGCGCCGGCAGCCGAATCGTCGGTCGATCGCCGGCGGGGGACGGAGCCGGGATCGGCAGGCGTTTGCGAAAACGCAAACGGACCACCGCCGCTGCCGCATCCGCGACGCGGGCAACAGCCTCAGCCGGGTCGGCGCCATCGGACAGGGCGCCCAAATCGTCGACGGTGGCAATCCAGCCCCCTTCGCCATCCGGCTGGAGATCGACGGGATAGAAGTCCATCTTTATCCTCCTCTTCAGTCAATGGAAATCATGATCAGTCAAGAAAAAGCGGGGCTCATTTGAGACCCAGTTATTTCTTGATGCCCTCCATCAGCCCTTTCTTGAGCTGTTGCCGACCCCCGTGACGGGGGAGGGAGGAGGTCTTGCCTGTGGCAGGATTGTAGAGGGTCACGTGGTTCTGGCTGTCAGCCTCGCCAATCTCGATCCTATGCTTCTTGAGCCACCGCAAGAACTGACTGCTGTTCATGACCTCCCTTCCTTGTTTCGATGAAAACAGACTATCTCACTTGTGCGATATTGTCAAGCGGAAAATCGCACATATGTGATATTTTTCCGCGATGGGTCGACGCCCGGTTCATCCCCGCTCGCGCGGGGAACGGGGGTGTGACCGTGTACTCAATCTGCCGGGGTTCGGTTCATCCCCGCTCGCGCGGGGAACGGCGGCCGGCGCACATCGCCCCACCGCCCCACGACGGTTCATCCCCGCTCGCGCGGGGAACGGGCAGCGCCGTCATCACGCATCCCCCTCCAGCTCGGTTCATCCCCGCTCGCGCGGGGAACGGCAAATCATCCAGCCGCCTACTCGGATCGCGGCCGGTTCATCCCCGCTCGCGCGGGGAACGGATTACGTGCGCATCGATTGGATCGTGTGGGCCCGGTTCATCCCCGCTCGCGCGGGGAACGGTTGCGTATTCTGGAGCAAGGTATTGCGCTTCACGTTCATCCCCGCTCGCGCGGGGAACGGCGCGACCTGACCCCGGAAATGCACGCCCGCGCCGGTTCATCCCCGCTCGCGCGGGGAACGGACCCTCAGCCAGACACGTAATGTATTCCGCGTCGGTTCATCCCCGCTCGCGCGGGGAACGGCAACGGCGGGCAACGAGAAGACGTAAGCACATCGGTTCATCCCCGCTCGCGCGGGGAACGGAGTTTCCGCAATCAGAAGTTCCGAGACAAGATCGGTTCATCCCCGCTCGCGCGGGGAACGGGCGATCGGGGAGACCACGCCACCCACCGGCGACGGTTCATCCCCGCTCGCGCGGGGAACGGGGGCGTAGGCCGACAGCCACAGCGCGTGGACGAGGTTCATCCCCGCTCGCGCGGGGAACGGGCGCTCCACCGATCGGTGAAAATCTTGGATCGCGGTTCATCCCCGCTCGCGCGGGGAACGGCGGGAGCCAGGACGGCCCTGACAGGTGTCAGGCGGTTCATCCCCGCTCGCGCGGGGAACGGGCGCCGGTCAGGATCGGCGAGAAATCCCGCCGCGGTTCATCCCCGCTCGCGCGGGGAACGGAGTTAGCCTGGCCTGCTAGCATGTGCCGTCAACGGTTCATCCCCGCTCGCGCGGGGAACGGTCTAAGTCGCAACGCGAGAGCAACGCGCAGATCGGTTCATCCCCGCTCGCGCGGGGAACGGGTCCAGGATATTGTCCTGCACATGGGCGATCACGGTTCATCCCCGCTCGCGCGGGGAACGGCCATACGCCGCTGCCCGGGCGCCCCCCGGCCACGGTTCATCCCCGCTCGCGCGGGGAACGGGATTTGATCTCGGTTGCCGACTGGCTCGATGCCGGTTCATCCCCGCTCGCGCGGGGAACGGGAGGCGGCTGACAGGTTCGGGAAGGTCGAGTTCGGTTCATCCCCGCTCGCGCGGGGAACGGACCATGCAAATCGGTACTCGCGGTTTCGGCGCCGGTTCATCCCCGCTCGCGCGGGGAACGGCTGCACGGAAACAACATGTTGGCCGACAAGATCGGTTCATCCCCGCTCGCGCGGGGAACGGGGCCAAAAACTCCATAGTTCATTCTCCTATTGCGGTTCATCCCCGCTCGCGCGGGGAACGGACAATGGCAAAGCCGGCCAACCTGGATGAACTCGGTTCATCCCCGCTCGCGCGGGGAACGGCGATAGTGAAGAAGCTGGGAATCCGACTCCAACGGTTCATCCCCGCTCGCGCGGGGAACGGCAGCCCAGTCCCCCGCAACGCCTCGATCGCGCCGGTTCATCCCCGCTCGCGCGGGGAACGGTGGAGGACAGCCCGACGGTCGACACGGTGCGCCGGTTCATCCCCGCTCGCGCGGGGAACGGCGTCCAGCAGCGCCGCCGCCTGGTACAAACGCCGGTTCATCCCCGCTCGCGCGGGGAACGGAGGTAGCCGGCGTACAGCCCGCCCCCCATCGCCGGTTCATCCCCGCTCGCGCGGGGAACGGAAAAGTGCATGGGTTGGAGAAGATCAACAACCCGGTTCATCCCCGCTCGCGCGGGGAACGGCCATCCGTAGTCGACCAAGTCGGTAGCATGCACGGTTCATCCCCGCTCGCGCGGGGAACGGGTCGACCAGACCGAATACGCCCGGCTGATGACCGGTTCATCCCCGCTCGCGCGGGGAACGGTCGATCGTCCAGTAGCAACCGATGCCTGCCAACGGTTCATCCCCGCTCGCGCGGGGAACGGAACGAACCAGGCCATTGCCATGCTGCTACTCGCGGTTCATCCCCGCTCGCGCGGGGAACGGTACCAGCTCCGGAGCCGACGGCGCGAAATGAGCGGTTCATCCCCGCTCGCGCGGGGAACGGATTCTCACGGCCGCTCGATCAGGCGAAGTCCGCGGTTCATCCCCGCTCGCGCGGGGAACGGTTTTCTCTCATTTTTCTCCGAAGATTCTCATCCGGTTCATCCCCGCTCGCGCGGGGAACGGTTGATAGTCTGACTGACTGCGCGGTGAAGGTGCGGTTCATCCCCGCTCGCGCGGGGAACGGAGACCCCATGAAAGGGTCCAGCGCCGTTTCCCCGGTTCATCCCCGCTCGCGCGGGGAACGGCGGACGGCCGGGGTGCGGGATCGTATGTCCGACGGTTCATCCCCGCTCGCGCGGGGAACGGCTGGTCGGCCGGAAACCGGGCGGTCACCCGGGCGGTTCATCCCCGCTCGCGCGGGGAACGGTCATAGACATCGTCGACATAGTGGAGCGTCGCCGGTTCATCCCCGCTCGCGCGGGGAACGGTTCCCGGATGATGGCGTCAAAGACCATGTGGCCGGTTCATCCCCGCTCGCGCGGGGAACGGCGGCCGCTGGTGACCGAACAGAGGGTCGCGAACGGTTCATCCCCGCTCGCGCGGGGAACGGTGGTCGGACCCCAGCTCCAGCCGGTAGGAGGTCGGTTCATCCCCGCTCGCGCGGGGAACGGCTGGCTGGTGCCGAGCGGATAGGCGATCCCGTCGGTTCATCCCCGCTCGCGCGGGGAACGGTCTTCGTATAAACACCTGATCCGCAAGGGACATCTCGACCTCGAGAAATCCACCGATGTTTTTAGCGCTTTTCGGGGGTGAAGGCGACCAGCTTCAAGCCGTCGAAATCGACGGGTGTCCGGCGGTTGCGACCGACGGTGGCGAAGTCGAAGCCCTGATCCGTGGGCGCGCGCCAGACCATGACCGCGTCGCCGTCCTCGATATAGGCTTCGACCTGTTCCCAGATGCGGGCCCGGGTCCGGGCGGAGTAATCTCCCACGAAGACCCCTGCCCGCAGTTCCAGAAGCCAGGCCGCCAGTCGTCCCTTCAGCCGGGGCGGCGCCCGTTCAACCACGATGACCATCATCGCCGGACACCTCCTCTCCAAAGGCAGGGCGCATGGCCTCGGGCGGCGGTTCGGGTTTCGGCAGCTCGCCCGCGGACAGCACCTCCTCGATCCCGGGAATGATCTTCTCGAGCAGGCGGGTGCGCCGAAACGCGTCCCGGCATGCCAGCCGGACGGCGCGATCGGGTGCCATGTCGAGCCTGCCCTTGGCCGCCCGCCCCGCGATACGAAAGGCTTCCGGCACGACGGTGTCGAACTTCCACAGATCGGCGATGTCGTAGACGAAGGAAAGTGGCTTGCCGGTGTGCAGAAAGCCGATCGCCGGCGCATAGCCGGCCGCGAGCACGGCCGCTTCCGTCAGGCCGTGCAGGCATGCGGTGGCGGCGGACAGGCACCGGTTGGCGACGTCCGAGGCGTCCCAGTCGCCGACATCGTAGTTCCGGCGGTTCCAGGACACGCCGTGCTGCCGGGCGAGCAGCCGGTAGCTCTCCCGCACCCGTGCGCCCTCGATGCCGCGCAACTGATCCACGGACCGGCGTTCGGGAGCGGGCTCTCCGAAACGGAGGTCGTACATCTTCCGCACGACCCGCAGGCGGGCGGCCGGGTCGAGGGCGAGGGCCGCCTGCCAGAGGAGACGATCGGCCCGGGCTCCCCCGGGTTGTCCGGCGGAATAGAGCCGCACGCCCGCCTCACCGACCCAGGTGATGAGGGTGCCGGCGCGCGCGGCAAGCGCCACGGCGGCGTGGCTGATCCGGGCCCCCGGCTCCAGCATGATCCCCGCCAGACCGCCGACCGGGATATGCGTGCGGGTTCCGTCCGCATTGACGGCCACGAAGGCCCCGTCCGAAACGTCGAGCTGCGCCCGCTCCACGAAGACGAGCTGCGCCCGGTCCTTCAACGGGATCGGTCGGACGGGGGGCAGGCCCGGCAGGCTCATGCACGCCGGATCAGCATCAGACCGCACCCGAAGGCCTTGGCCCGTCCGAAGCCATCGGCCAGCCGCCGCAGGAAGGTCTCGGGCTCCGTCACGGTGAGCGTGCCGGTCATGTCGAGCACCCCGAAACGGGGCTGGCGGCTGCGGGGTCCGCCCGCCGCCGCCAGGGTCAGGGTCGAATAGTCGCCGACCGCCATCTCCTCCACCTCGAACCCGCCGCGTGCCCCCTGCTTGCCCATCCAAGTGCGCCCAACCGATTGCGCGACGGCCATGCGGGCGTCCGCCCGTCGGCCTTTGGGCGGCAGGGCATCCATGACGAGGTCGATGTGGCGCTTCTTCTCCTTGCCGGTCGGGGTCGCGGTCCCGGTCTTCTCGGTCCGGGTCGCGTTCGCCCGGAGCGTGAAGGCGAGCCGGTCCCCCGCCCGTAGATCGGGGGCGAAAGGTTGGGTGTCGCACCGGGAGAAGAGGTCCGAGGCCTCCGGCGGGCGGGCCGACAGCGTCAGGAAACGCCCGGTACCCATCGCCCGCCACAGAAAGTCCCGAGCCTGGCCGGGGGCGGCGAACGCCGACCACAGGAGCCGATGATGCGCGTCCATCCGGCGTCCCGGATCGTCGGGATCGAGCAGGTGCCTCAGCGTTTCGATGGACGGGGCCTTCGAGAGCTCCAGACGCGACAGATAGCGGATCATGACGGCCATCTCGGGTTGGGCCCAGGGGCGATACGGACCGGCCGCAGGTGAACCGGTCTGGGGCCGAAGTGCCAAAGGCGGCGGTCCAAGGGCGCGTCGTTGCGGGTCTCGATGCGCGCCGCCGGGCCGTCGTCGCCGGCCAACAGACGGGCCGTCCTGCCGTCGTGCCAGCGGGGCAGGACCAACTGCTCCAGCGCTGCCTCCGGCGTTTCGGCCGGCACGATCCGCGGACATACCGGGGCGGACAGCGGGCACGCCTTGCGCCCGAGATAGAGCGTGAAGCGCGGTGCCCTCAACGCCTCGCTCAGGGTCTGCAGCCCCTTGCCCCAGACGGCGATGCCGTAGAGGGGCCCGGCGCGGTAGTCGCGCAAGGTGATGGCGGTGTTCAGCCTGCCCTTGGCCTCGGCCAGCGCCCGGGGGCGGGATTGCGGGCGCCTTGCGGCCGCCGTCGGGACGGTCTGGACGGTGTGGTAGTCGCGCAAGGGCGCGCCGTCGTCGAAGATCGCGACCGCCATCCCCAGCGCGTCCAGCTCGGAGAAGTCGTCCCCGCGCCGCAATCCCCGGGCCGCCCCCAGCAGCCCGAGGATGGCGGACCGGCCCGGCCAGGTCCAGGTCCCGCGCCGCTCATGCCCCGCCAGCTCGCCCATCGCGCCGATGGCCGCCGTCAGGGTGAAGATCAGGTGATCACGCATCCCGCACCTCGGCGGCATTGCCTGCGAAGCGGGTGATCTCATCCAGCGTGCCGTCTTCGCCGACCCGCATTTCCACCCACGCGTCGCAGCCGGGCCCGTAGGCCCTGTCGAGATCGTCTGCCAGCTTGCGCAGGCTCGCCACCGACGCCCCTTCCAGATCGGTATCGCGGATCGGCTTGAAGAACGCCCCCGTCAGATCGCGCGGCTGCTGGTGCCCCCGCTCGACCCGGATGAAATGCGCACGCGGATGATGGGCGTGGCTGTTCTGCTTGCCTCGCGGGGTCGCGGTGGCGAGGGCTCGGGCCAGCGCCTCGAGGGCCTTGGCGGCCAGGGCGCGGTCCCCGGCGAGGTTCTCGATCAGCAGATCGACATTGGCGCACGCGTAGAGGTAGTAGACGCCCGATCCGAAGCCGTGTTCGCCCAGATGCCCGGCGCCGAGTCCGTCCTCGCGCTTGTTCAGGTCGTCGACGGCCGAGTACCAGTCTTCCTCCGCCAGCGCCCTGTGGGTGGTGATGGCGTGGCCGACCTGGACGGCCGCCTCGCGGTTGAAATCCGGGTCATCGGCCAGCATCCGCCCGAACATGGCGATGTCGACAGCCCCGTCGGCATGGCGAAAGACGAGCTTCTTCAACGCCTTGCCGTCCGGCAGCGTATCCCCGTCCAGCATCTTCCGCGCCAGATCCCGGGCGAACCCCCATTCGTCCGGGGAGACGAAGGCCAAGGTCGTGGCGACGGGCTGTTGGGTTTCGCCCTTCTTGGGGGGTTCGAGCTTGGAGAAGAGGTTCGCCACCGCGATGGCGACCTCGCGGGCACGGTCTTCGGCGACCCCGGACTCCGCCAGCTCCGCCTGGAGTTCGACGCCGAGCCGTTTGGTACGGGTACCGAGATGCCCCTCCAGCCCCTGCTGAAACGCGGGGCTTTCGCGCAAGGCCCGTTTGAGCGACTGCGAGGACAGCCGCAGGCGCGGTGCGCCCCCCAATGTCGCCTGCTTGGGGCGGCCCTGATCGTCGCGGTTGGGGTTCGAGGGCGGATAGGTCGTCAACAGATGGAACTGTAGGAAAGTGGTCATGGGTTCTACTCCTGGGGAAGCTCCGGGGTCGCTTCCGCGTCGGGGACGGTGCCGGGGGCGACCTGGCCGAAATAGTCGAAGGACCAGCGGGTCCGGGTGGTCTCCTCGTCCCAGCGGATCAGATCGCCGCCGAGGCGGGCGACGTTGCATTCCCGGTTCACCATGCGCAGCGCCCGGCGCAACTGGTCCACCAGTTCGGTCTCGTCCGCGCGGATCAGGCGTTGAAACCGGGCCGGCGAGAGCGGGGCGGTGTCGCCGGCGCCGAGACGGCGGGCCAGGCTGGACGGACCGTGGGTACGGACATGCGCCAACACCTGCACCAACGGCACCAGCCGTGCGGGATCGCGCAGGTTGATCTGTCGCGACAGCGCATGCACGCACGGCTCAGTGATCACCTCCAACGCTTCGGCACGGGAGAGGCGGGCGGCCTGCGCCCGCGCCCGGGAGGCGCTGCGGTCGCCGATCTCCCGCGCCCACCAGCCCAAGATGGCTTTGCCCGGATCGTCGTCCGTCATGGCCCTTTGCCTTCTCTCTTTCGGAACGGTGGTGGGATCGAGGCGCAGGGCCGTCCAGGCCTTGACCCCGGCTTTGGTGCGACCGGCTAGGGTCGCGTACAGATCGCCGTGCGCGTTGGTGATTGCGCGCTGCTGTTTGATGTCGCGTTGATGGAGGCCCGGCAGGGCATGCGTGTTGAAAAGACCATCGAGGGCGTTGGCCCGCATCTCCGCCAACCAATCCGGCGCCACCGTGTCGGCCGATCCATCGCTCAGACGCCCGATCAGGACTTCGAACGCGCTCTGGGTGCGTCGGTAGAACTCCTCCCGCACGGCTTCGCGCGCTTCACCCTCGGCCAGGACCGGCGCAAGGGCGTGCCGCAGCGCGGCGGCGATCTGGTCCGCGGCCTTGACCATGCCGCGGACCAGATCCGCCCGGTCCTCCTCCAGGTTCAGAAGGAGGGCCCGGGACAGGATGAAATCCCGCGGCTTCATGTTGTCCATCGCCCATCCCGCGACGATCAGCTCGCCCCGCAGGTGGCGGTCATGCCGCATGCGAACGACCGCTGCTTGCTCCCGGAGCCCGCCCTTGTCGTTCTCGACCACGACGCCCAGCCAGTTTCGGTAGCCGAAGGTCCCGGCTTTGGGATGGACCGGCAGACGCTCGCTCTCCGGCTTCACCCGGTAATAGGGCGTCAGCGGATGGGTCCAGCCGGCGTAGTTCGTGCCCCAGGGCCGCTGGATGACCCCCGTCACCCGCCGATCCTCGACGACCAGGCGCAAGCGGCGCGGCATGCCGAAGAACGCTTCGGCCGGGTGGGACTGCTCGGGCCGGACCGCGGCGCCGTCCTTGGAGGTCGCCGTCGGTCGCATCCAGGGCAAGACCTCCGGCGTGGCCGGCGTGCCATCGGGCACGTTCGCCCAGAGAAGGGGCCAAAGCCCCTCCCCCGGATCGACGAGGGTGACCAGGGGGCCGCCGCCACGCATCGAGGTGCGGTTCCCCGCCCCGCCCGACGGGGCATGGGCCTGGAACGCGTAGAGCGCCATGGCCGCCACAGGCAGATCGAGGCTGCCGTAGCGGGCGCGGCGGACCATCAGATCCGCATTGTTCCTGGCGGTGTTGTCGCCTGCGCTGTCGATGAACAGCATGTCCGGCGGGTTCGCCGCGCCGTCGTGCAGGTCCAAATCCTGCAGGAATGTCGGGCCGCCGCCGGTCAGGTTGAAGGCATCGGCGAACGGGGCGAGCCGCCGCCGCAGCCGGTCCGGATCGGGGGCCTGCCGGTCCTCCCAGTCATCGGCGTCCTCGGGCGGGTCGGCGAGGAAGATCAGACCGATAAGGAGTTCGTAGCAGGCGATGGTGAGGTCGGCTCGCGGCCAGTCGGGACAGGCGAGGTCCGGATCCGCCATCTGCCAGGGCGCCATGAGACGGCGCGTGCCGTCCGTCGCCCGAACTGGAATCCAGGCGTCACGAATCAAGTTGAGAGGCATCACTCACTCTCAAATGGGGGAAGCAAATCTGTTGCTTGTCCCCGCCGGCATCTGTAAAGAAGCCGGCGGGGGTGTGTGGAGTGGTTATGTTGTCATCTCACAAGCCTCCCTATTCCTATGGGGATGATCGCTGCAACGATCATCCCCTGGTTGATGGATGTCAGCGGCGGGTCCATTTTGGACCCGCCGTACACCTGATCTACCACTACCTATTTGATGAATGCAACGGTTAATTTACCTGGCAGGAGATAAAAATAACACCTTACCTCTCACCCCCCATCTGATCAAATCCCCGCGGCGGCGGGGAACGCTTGCCCCCAGGAGAAAACAACAACACTGGGTCATCACCGCGTGGGCGGTGCCTCGAACAAGAGACCAAACTCCGCATCGTAGCGCAAGCCGTCGCAGATCGTGCCGTCTTCGGCCACCGGGCACACCGTCAGCGACGATCGTTTCCAGTCCGGCCAGTCGTTCACGCGACGTATGATGTCGGCTCGCCCTTGATCCGGCAGGGCAAGCTGCCCCAGGCGCTTTTCGGCGGCGCGGACTTCGGACAGCATGGTGCTGGCCGGCTCGCTCTCTCCCTCCGCCCAGAAGGCGCCGTCGGCGCGCAGCAGGACCAGGGTCCTCTGCGGCTCGCCCAGCCGGGTCGGAAAGTCCCGATCCTGCCAGTCACGCGCGCCCATCCGGTAGCCCGCATCGAAGTCGACGACGTTCTGCCCGGCACGATTGGCCTGCGCCCGCGCTTCGCCGATCCGCTTGTTCTCCGCTGCCCTCAGGGCTTCGGGGACCGCCGGAGGCTCCGCACCGTCCACCGCCTCCACCAGCCTGCGCAGCCGGCCAGGTGCCTCGATACGGCCTTCGTCGAACAGCACCCGTGCGGTGCGCCATTGCTGGTCGACCGGATAGACCCAAGCGCCCTTGTCGAGCACCTGCGCCAGCCAGCGCCCGGTTTCGACGCGGGACGGGTCGGGCGACACCACATGCAGCACGGGTCTCGGGACCGACCGGCCGGCGGCAGGCCGAAGATCCATGTGTCGCCAGAGCCTCCCCGCCCGCTGGATCAGGGCGGCCATGGGCGCGAGGTCCGACACCATGACGTCGAAGTCCAGATCCAAACTCGCCTCGACCACCTGGGTCGCCACCAGGATACGCCCGTCCCGTCCGTGCCCCGTCTTCCCGAACCGGGACAAGGCCGCCGCCTCGTGCCGTTTGCGATCGGCGAGGGCGAAGCGCGCATGCAGCACCTCGGCGTCCAGACCCCGCGAGCGCAAGGCACGGACGGCCGCAACCGCATCGTCGACCGCATTGCGTATCCAGACGCACGCCGCCCCCCGCCGGGCCATCGCGTCCAGCAGCGTCAGAGCCTCTTCACCGCCGGACAGACGCTCCACGGCGACAGGCCCCCGGGTGCTGCAAGCCTGTGCGAAGGATGTCCGGTGGGCGCCCCCGCCAACCGTAAGGGCGGGATAGCCCGGATCGTCCGGACAGGCGGCCGGACGCCCGGCCCCCTCCTCGAAGGCGTCGACGAGCCGCTTGCGCAGCGACAGCGGCAGGGTCGCCGTCAGCAGAATGGCCGATCCGCCCAGCGCCGCCTGCGCGCGTAGGAGTGCGGCAAGCTGGCCCGCCATGTACGGATCGCCCATCTCATGCGCCTCGTCGACGATCAGGATCTTGGAGGACAGGGCGTAGAGGCGCATCGCGCCGTACCGCACGGGCAGGATCGCCATCAGCGCCTGGTCGATCGTCCCGATCCCGACATCGGCGAGCAGAGCGCGGCGCCGGTCGTCCGCCAGCCAGTCCGAACAGGCCGGCTCATCCGACGCGACGTGCCAGTTGTGACGGACGTTGCGGAGACCGTCGGACAGAGCCGCACGACCATGGGCCAGAACCAGCGAGGGCGGCGCGTCGAACAGACGTCGCGCGACCGCCGTCCCGCCGGCCTGTGGGGCTTGGCCCAGCCGCGTGAACATGGCGTCCGCCGTCGCCATCGTGGGCAGGGCGACATAGAGGCCCCCGCCCTTGCCCGCCTGCAGCATCCGCTGGGCGAGGACGAGGGCGGCCTCGGTCTTGCCCGTACCGGTCTCATCCTCGATGACGGCGATCATGGGGCCGTCGCGCAAGGGGATTTCGGCGCAGGCCGCCTGCATCGGACGCGGCTCGACATCGAACAGGGACGCCATCGAGAGGGGCGGTGTGTCGAGCCCCGCTTCGGCCACGGCCTTTGCCGCTACGCTTCTGATGCCATCGAGATAGTCCGCCAATGACCGGTCCGGGGCCGTGCCGGAGAACCAATCGGTGTTGGAGCCGATCCAGTCGGCGGTCGCGACGAAGCCCGCCAGCCACCAGCTCCACCGCTTGGCATCCTTCAACGACAGCCCCTCGAACGAGGCCCCGGGCCAGAAGCGGGAGAAGACCGCCGCGATCGTCCGGGCGTCAGCGCATGCCTGGTCGCCCGCGCGCCGGCGCATCCCGGTCCAGTCATCGCGGTCGCAGGACGGCGGGCGGCCGTGATGGCCGGCCGCGGCGGCGTAGAGCTGCTCGCGTCGCCTCCGCCCGCGGTGATCGGTCTCGTCTCGCCGGTTCCGTGATCCCAGGATGTCGTCGAAAGCGACAAGCCACGCCTCGGTCACTTCCCAATGCCGTTCGGATTGGATCGCACCGTCGCTCAGCATCCGCTGGAAGACATCTCCGACCTTGCCCAGATCGTGCAGCGCCGCCAGCAGCACAAATGCCTGGCGTAGCTCGGCCGAGCTTGCCGGCGGCATCGGCAGCGCTTCCGCGACGGCGGCCACATCCAGCATGTGGAGGACCGCGGGACGGGCCGGAGACCCGCCCCTCGCACTCTTGCCTACCCACCTGTGCAGAGTTCGCGACTGCGTCTTGCACTCCGACATGGCTTCCATCCTCCGGCACGAAAAGTACCATGAAGACACCAAGATGTACAAAATCACCTTAACAGGAAAGTGACTTTCAGTGAATATAGATCAGGCTAAACTGATTTTATACTGGTCTGTTCGCTCATAAATAATACGCGGCCGACCTGGCCATCATTGGTCCGCCGATGATAGTGCATTCAAAGCTGCCGCGATGCGATCATCGCCGGATAAAAGGGATGCGACAAAGGTATGTGAGAAAGCATTGCTCCTTGATCCCGATACCTGGGCCAGTCTGGACATGTGAGCTGATCAGGACCGTATGACTGCCGGCCCCGCCGGCGCGTTGAGGAGTATGATGGTGGTCGGCGCGGTCCGTCTGTTTCTGCCGTGACCGTCTTCTCCCCTCCCCGCTCGGTTCATCATCCTCGACGGACGGCCAGGATGAGATTATCTATTATCTCATGTCCCACGCAAAACCCGAGCCTCTCGCCGAGCGGATCAGCCGTGAACTGGCCGCACGCATCATCTCCGGTCGGATCGCGGCCGGAACGCGATTGCGCCAAGATCACATCGCCGAGGAGTTCGAGGCGAGCCATGTGCCGGTGCGCGAAGCGTTTCGCCGCCTTGAGTCCCACGGGCTCGTGGAAAGCGAACCACGCCGGGGGGTCCGGGTCTGCGGCTTCAGTTCCGACGACGTGCGCGAGGTGGCCGAGATGCGGGCCACGCTCGAGGTGCTGGCCTTGCGTCGGGCCGCGCCGCATCTGACCAAAGCCCTTCTCGACGAGGCCGAAGCGGCGACACGCGCAGGCGACAGCGCCCGCGATGTCCGCGGCTGGGAGACCGCCAACCGCCGGTTTCACCGTCTGATCCTGACGCCGTGCGGCATGCCGAGGCTGCTTCGCACCATCGACGATCTGCACATGGCGAGTGCGCGTTTCCTGTTCTCGGGCTGGCGGTCGGAATGGGAAACGCCGACGGATCGCGATCACAGGGCCATCCTGGCGGCCCTCCGCGGCGGCGATGTCGACGGCGCGTGCGCCCTGCTCGCCCAGCATATTCTATGGATGGGACAGGAGCCGACGCGACACGCGCGTGCCTCCAACTGCCAGCAGCCCGCCTCCCCGGATCCGCCGGCGAGACGCCGCCCTTGATGTCCTCAACGCCTGGAAACAGCCCTTATCCGGCGACACCCTGTTGAAAACCCAGATCCTTAGCCCTCTCGATCTGCCCGTCGCATATCGGTCCGGCCGCGC